>JAQUGJ010000120.1:0-2996 GCA_028684255.1 Bacilli bacterium
AATATATAAATTAAATTATAATTATCACTCAAAACTTACACATACTAATTCCTGTATACTTGGCTATATGATTCTTTTTAAATTCAATTGACAAATTCGCCCAAATTTCCTGGATATTTTGTTTGTATAAATTTCCAACCAAAATACTAGCATCTTCTGATATTTTCTTATCCAATATGGGCCATATATGGACATCTAAATTAGGATAAACTAATAACGAATAACCTTCTGTTTTTTTGTCCCAAAAAGTATATTCGATTTTCGTATCCCATCCCAGTCTTTTTTTTAACAATTTCAGTTCTTTAATTTTTTTCATTATTTCAAATTCTGTAGGTATTGCAGTTATAGAAAAATTAGAACTTCGTCCCCTTCTCACTGGTTCGATTAATTTTAACTGCTTTACACCTAAAATATCAGTAATTTGTATTAACTTGTCTATGTGTTGCAAATTAGACTTTAACAACATTGCTGAAATCGAAGTATCTATTCCGGAGCTTATTAAATTTTTAACCCCCACAATCGCTTCGTCGTAATTACCTCTTGTAAGATTATTTATTAAGCGTGGTCCATCTATTCCAACCTTTGCATATTTAATTTTTCCTTTTAAAAATTTAGCCATTTTTTCATCTATAGCAATAGCATTTGTTAAAAGGGCAAGAACTTGAAATTTTTTAGAATAATAATTAATTATTTTAGTAAAATCATCTCTAACCAATGGCTCCCCTCCAGACAAATAAACCCTTCCAACTCCTTTGATTTGGTTAGCTAAAAACTTAAGATCTTTTAGTGTAGGATCCTTAATCTGTTTTGCCTCACTACACCACTTACAATTCAAATTACATTTTCTAGTAACTTGGACCGTTAAAGAGAGCGGCTGCTTGATATTATTAATAATTGTATCTGTATAAGAAAAATCTTGCGTTTTTAGATTAAAATTAATTTTTTTCATATGTGTATAGTTAAAGATTTTCGAGCTCATATGGACAAGAAGGTGTCCATTCCAAATCATAAGGACGAAAATCAAATGTCTTTTTATTATTTTTATGTGATAGTATTGCTAAGGCTGTACATCCCGAAACACCTTTAATTCTTTTTGAAGATAGAGATTTATATATATTCCTCAAACTATCTTTTTTTAAACTTCCAACCATGGGACCATTAATACTTGATAAAATCCCACAATAATAAACATTACCATTACTTCTAATCTCAAGAGATGTTACATTTTTTCCAGAACACAGTCCCCCAAAAAACTGTTCTTTTTGAGATGTTGATACGTATGCCTTTTCCCATTTAATAGAAAATTTCTGTTTATTCTTTTTTGACCAAATTAAAATCTTCTCTTTTGTTTCTTCCCACTCATTTGGACCAATCATTAATTTCGAAATATTTTCACCTCTGCCAACTGGGGTAAAGAAAAAAAAGGAATGAGACTCCACATCTAGTTTATTACTCAAATCAAGTATCGGAATAATGTCATTTAAATTATTTTTATGTAAAACAGTCGTTATATTGATTAATGGTCTATTCTTTAGTTTTAAAAATGATTTAATTGTTTTTAATGTATTTTTATAATCACCATTTGAATTTCTAAGCCAATCATGATTTTTTTCACATCCATGCAAACCAAATGATAATCTATAAAATTTCATCACTTTTATTTTTTCTATTATTAACTCTGAAAATCCAAAATTACTTATAAGGTTGGTTTTTAATCCTAAATCTATCGATGTATTTGCTATTTTAAAAAAATTTTTACACATCAAAGGTTCTCCGCCAAGTAAATTTATGCTTCCCTCTCCATTGGTTAAAGAATGAAAGTCTTTAAAAATTTTAATCCATTCAGATGTAATTAGTTCCCCCCTATCTTTGTTTTTTTCCCCAGAATTATATAAACAATGCCGACATTTAAAATTGCATCTATTTGTTAAATGAATATCAAGAGATTTTAACATAAGTTTAAATTATTTATTTCTTTTTTCCCACATTAAACGCTCTTTCCATATGGGCTCATCCTGCTTCGACTTAAAAGCTATACATAATAATAAAAGATCTTTTTCATTGCTTTTATTTTTACCCATGACACAAGGAGAATTTTCCGTATTATATTTAATCAGTTCGTTGGTTGGACTATCGTTTAAATATATCCCTTTTTTATCATAAGTTAAAGCATGATATGGCGAACCAATAAGCAAAGAACATATTCTTATAGTTCCATCAGGGAATACTAATAATCTATCTTTTTGCTTACCCGAACAATATCCATAATAATTGATATTTTTTCGAAACTCAGATGCTTTTATTAATCTTTGCGGAAGTCTAATTTTAATTTTTCTAATTTTGGTATTATATTTTCCAACTTCTTTCATCGCAAAAACATAATCCTTATAAGATGGGGATATTTTTCCTGTCCACACATCTCTTGGAACTCCAACTTTTAATAAATCATGAAAATTTATTTGCCCCACGCCAAGCGACTCAATAAAATCTATCATACGTAAAATTCCAAGCTTCCCCCTGTCTTTTTTAACTAAATCTTGATGTATACAACACGTTACCTGAACCTTATATTTTAATCTAACAGCATTTCTTATGTTGTCTACACATTTTTGAAATGCTCCAATACCGCGAATTGAATTAATTTTTTCATTATAACCATCTAAGCTAAAAGTAATTTCATCAACTTTTTTAATATTTTTATTTTCCAAAAAATCATTAGAAAAAATTCCATTAGTATCTATACGTATATAAGTATAACCTATTCTTTTTGCGTCAGCAACAAGTTGAGGTAATTCTTTATAAAGAGTAGGTTCCCCTCCCATAAAAGTAATTTTATTTGCACCAAGATTATAAAATTTTTGCAACAACTCTTTCGCTTCATTATAAGGAATTTCTTTTCTACAAAATTGAAAAGCAAGATTTGGTTTATATAAACATTGTTCGCAAGCAAGATTGCATTCATCTATCAAATACATAAATATTTGACAAAGTTTTCC
>JAQUGJ010000121.1:0-2977 GCA_028684255.1 Bacilli bacterium
TCTAAATCTTGTTCTAATTCTCTTAAAAATTCAACTTTTTCTCTTGCTTCTTTTTCTAGTTTTAATTTTTTAAGATTACGATCATGCAATAATTTATCAGATTTTTCTTCTTCCTCAATTTTTGCAATTCTAGTTTGCTCTAATTCTTTTTCAACTTCTATTAATAATTTTTCTTTTTCATCTGTCTCTTTTTCAAGGTTTTTAACTCTATCTTCATGAGCTTTAAATAATTTTTTGTATTCTTCTTCTTCTTTTTTTTGCTCAACTATTTTTTCTTTTAATTTTTCTTCTAAAGTACTTAGTTGAACCTCTTTATTCATTAAAACTTTTTCAAGGTTTTTTATTTCTAATTCTTTTTGAGCACTTTTTAATTTTCTTTCTTCTTCTTTTTCTACTTGCTCTTTTCTTTTTTGCTCTAGTTCTAACTCTAAATCTTTTAAATACTTTTTCTTTTCAGAAGTATTTTCATCGATGATTTCATCTTTTAATTCGCGTTCAATGTGTTTAAGGTATTCCTCTTTTAATTCACGCTCTTTTTTTAACCTTGCTTGTTCTTCTTGAAATTTTGCTTTTGCTTTTTCAATTTCATCTTCTTCCTTTTTTAATTCAACAAAAATTTCAGTTCCATTAAAACTACCGATTTCCTCTTCACTATCAAGAAAGGAATCCATCATATATTTTTTATCCTTTTCAGTCATATAGAGTTCCTCCTTTTTTAAATTTATATCCCATATTTTTTATGTTGGTGTTTTTCATTATGAGAAGTGCTAAAACAAATAGAACAACTATACTTCCTAATATTGCAATAAACAAGGTAAATGCACTGACTTTATGAACTGTTATTTGATAATAACCTACTTCTCCTTCAGCGCTTATTGATAAGATAACAATTCGACTGTTATTTTCTAATTTTTCGTTTCCAATTATTTTTACTTTAGTTCCTTCAATTAAAGGTTCGACTTTTATATCTAAAGTATCAACATCTCGGATTTGTAAAGAATAAGAATTTATATTTTTGTCAAACTTGAAATCATATCCATCGATTGCTATTTTCTTAATTTCTGCACTTGGTACTGGTTCACCTTCCGCTAGTCTAACAAAGTTAATATTGTAAGTTCTTACCGAACCATTTTCCGCTGTTACATTAATTTTTAACGGGTTACTTCCAACTACTAATTCCCCTAATGTCTCTACATCTACCTCAGAATTCTCGCTCGAAGCAGAAGCAGATACATTTATTCTTGTAACATCATAACCGACACTTACTGTATAGTTAGTATACTCAGGATTGAAATTTATTCTACCCTCACTTAATTTAACTGATTTCAATTTATTATTATCATCGCGGATATCTTTTCTATTCACGATTATTTTATAAACTGTTACGCTTTTATTTTCAGCTAGAACTTTTACTAATATTTCGTTATCCCCGTAGTTTAATTTTTCGGTTCTATTCCCATATTTTGGCATTAATACTGCTTTTGTAAATTCTGTCACTGCTTTTATTTCTATCGTACTAACATCACTTGCAACATTTACTTTATACAATTCCGAAGGTCCTTTTAAAACAAGAAAATTATCGCCGACTTTTAAACTTTTTAAATTTCCATTTTTGTCTCTTTTATCAGGTCTTATAACTGTAATTGTATAAGTTTTTATAGCGCCACTTGCTGCTTTTACTTTTATTAATATTGAATTGTTTCCATAATCTAATTGCGCTGTTCTACTTCCAAAACCACTTACAAAAGACGCTGTATCATTTTCTTTTACAGCTGTTATTGTTGTAGATGGAGCATCAATTGTAACACTATAATTTGTAATGGATTTACTAAAATTTATTTTAGCATTATTTAAATAAAGATTACTTAGATTATTGTTATTTGATAAAAGTGGGATTGCTACTGTTTTTGCAGATAGGTTTTCAGTATTACCATTTTCATCTGAGATTATTATTCCACTCAATGTTAAAGTTGCATTATTAACCGCTGATGAAGATAATTTTACTTGTAATGTCGCTACTGTTGATGAGGAAATTCCTGTTGAACGATAAAAAGCAATCTTAGAAGTAGATACTTGTCCACTCCAATCACTTCCTCTTGTCAAACCAGAAATTGTAGCATTATTGCTAATTCCAAGATTTGTTTGAACTCCCGCAACTTTTGTCCCTGACACTTTTATTGTACAAGTAACTACGGCACCAGGCGCGCCACCATTACATGTTGCAGATAGACTCGCTGCTCTTACACCGATTGGCATTATTAATAATATTATAAAAATGATAATTTTTTTCATTGTCCACCTCACAAATTACCTATTAATTCTAATATATAACGATTTATTTTAACTAAATCATTGATCAAGATTTTGTTATCTTCTGTTACATCCGCTGCTATTTTCTCAGCTTCTATATTAATACTAGATAGTCCTAATATATAACGATTAATTTTTACTAAGTCTGCAACATTAACTTGACCATCGCCATTTACATCTCCAGAAACTGATATTATATAGTTTATAGAAGAAGCTCCAGTAGTTAATACAAATTCTGTATTAGTTCCAATCAATATATTGTTATTGTTAATTTTGTTTCCATCTTTATATATTTGATATGTACTTGATTTTTTTAATATATTATTGGTAAATTCACTTATAGTTAAATCAGAACTAACTTTTGTTATCATGTTATTTCGTAATTTATAATTTTGAGAATTTAATTCATCTATTACTTTTACTGATACATTTTTAGTTACACCATTAGTTGTTCTAATTGTTATGTTTGCATCACCGGTTGACTTGGCTGTAACTTTATTACCACTTAATGTAATATTTGGACTGGTCGTTTGATAAATTAATACTTTATTTATTATTGTTTGAGGTGACGCTGTTGCATTTATATATAAGCTTTCACCAACATTTATTGTATAACTAGATTTTTCTAGTACTATTCCCGTTGCCTCTTTTAATGATTGCAATTTGG
>JAQUGJ010000122.1:0-2926 GCA_028684255.1 Bacilli bacterium
GATTCTTAAAAACAACTAACGTATCACAAATTTCTTTTCCATCACCCTCATTACTTTTCCCTTGATCTTTAAAAACTCTAGGATATGTCCAAAGAGAAAGAAATGCTTTTGTGCACATCTTATTTAAGTATTTTTCACTTTCTGTAATTCCATTATTTTTTTTCATATCTAATATAATTTAAAAAGTCCAAAACCTTCTTGTGCGTCACTATTCCATTTATTGGGATTCTGACTAATTCCTGAAAATTGATGATTAAAGGGGTCAAAAAAGTGTCCACATCCAAAATTATCTCTAACTAAATCCTCTGGAATTTTTCCTAATTTAATAGTATATATCTTTTTCCCCAAAAAACTAACATATGAAAATACTTCACCATTAAATTGATAAAAAGCAATAGTGTGTCCAACAATTCTTCTTTTCATAATTTTTTCATCATATATAATAGGCTCTTGTTGAATAGAGATTACTACTTCTTTTATTGGTAAACCCTTCTTCCTTAAAATATAATCTTTTATAGAAATAAAATTATCATTAAACAAAATGTGTCCCATATCAGATTGAATCGCACAATAAGAAAAATAATTAAAAGAGATTTTTGCTAAAAATCGCGCTACATAAGTACTAATGTTTTGATTAACAGATATCCTAAATTCTTTGCCTTCAATCCCCTCTGATCCTGTGAATTTTCCTTGTTTTTCTTTATAATCAATACCTAATTCTCTTAACAAAGAAATTGCTTCATCTAATTTTAATCTATCCTTATTGTTTTGTATTCCAACAAAGATAGAAACATCATCACTTCTCGTTCCCTCTAAATTTTGTATCAATTTTCTAAACCTACTAGAACCCCTTATCTTCTTCAAGTTATCTATCAATAAAATTAAATATCCCTCCTTGCAATAATTTTTTATGTTTATTTGATCAACAAATTTAATACAATACTCCCCATCTTTATATTCAAAAAAAGGAAAAATATCATTGAAAAAATCATCTCCCAATCCAGCAATAAAAAACATTTTGGTAAATTCTCCCCTAATTCTTACCTGATAAGAATCATTTAAATTATACATTTGCCAAAATATACCCTCCTCAGAATCTTCCTTAAACCTTGATTCTAAAGAACTAAAAATTACAGAATTACAATTTTTACAAACATGCCCCTTAATAGTTAGGTTCTCTTGAAAAGTTCCCAGCATTCTTGGCAAAACATGCTCTGTATTAAACAATTTTTTTTCTTTTTCTTTATTACAATAAATACATTTCATACCTTAAAAAGCTTATTACATTTTCTTAAAATCTCATACTTTTTCTTCACCTTGAAATTAGCAAGAGAATATATGGATCCATTAAATAAACCATTTAATAAAACATCAATATCTTTATAAATATCATTGCATTTTCTATAAAGTTCTGGATTGTTCATAACAATCTGATATTTATACTCATTCCACACATTTAGATTAATCCTTTTAAGACTTTCCACATCCCCCTTTCCTATTAGTTTAATATTATTTTTTAACTCATTGGTAGTAACCTCTATTATATTTGTATTTATTTTATCCCGTTGTAATTTTTCACAAAAAGGTATAAAAAGAGCAACCACTACCGCTAAAAATGTAGCCATTGCCGAAACAGCCTCCCAACAGATCTCACTCATATTTTTTAAATTTAATATTTTTATTACTCATCTTATTCTTTATTAATGATTCATATTTTCCTTATATAATAATTCCCTCCATTATTGGCTATCCATTCTCTCAACCTCTGTCCTCTTTCTGAATCTTTCCGACTAATCCTACGAATCAAATTATATGTTTTACTAGGACTACCAAAACCAAATTCATTTTCTGTTTCTTTTCTATATTCTAACTCTATGTAATGCAAACCCTTAATCAAATATTCAGTATCATCTAAAGATAATTCAAAAAAATCAAAATTTGAAAACAATAATTCTTGACCTTTTAAATTAGGAGAGCCTGGCAAAAAATAATATAAATTACTTGTTCCACAAATTCCATTTTTGCCAATTTCTATTATTTTTTTTATTTCCTTTTCGTGTTTATTTATCATTTTTAATAATCTTATTTTTATTTTGTCCATCCATAAAAGCATACATATCTATAATCTTTGCTTTTGTGTAAACAATACCCCCTATCTCCTTTTCACTATTAAAATCATATGTATGAAAATTATAAGAATCAATTATTTTCTTATTATCTAAATAAAAATCATATATTTTTGATAATGATTTTTTATTCAATGAATTAACTTTTATGCTCTTTTTAAAATATCTATCAAAAGCAGGCACATTCGCAAAAACACCGAGCATTATCTTTGTAATCAATGTATCGCTTGGACTATTTTCTTTGCCCAATGCATCTTTTATTTTTTCTTTTATGTCTAATAAGATATAAATATTTTTATCGATACCATAAGACGGAACATCTATTTCCCAAAGAATATGATCTTGTTCTGAGATAACTCTTATAAGATTAGAAAAGTTCTTAACACTTTTCTGGAGCAAAAAAGAACCACCCCTCATCATACCCCAACTTGCTAAATAAAATCCTAACTGCAAACAACTCATTTGCATATTTTCTTTATTAGAAATATCATGAATTTTATTTTTTTTATAAAAAGAATAAAAATAATTATAACAAAAATCAAAAGAACAATATCTCTCATTGGGATATCTTCCATTACTTTTACCTTTCCCTTTTAAAAAATAATCTATTTGCTTTTTTATGTTTGTTTTTTTATTCATTATTTTTAATCACTCTAACTACTGTCCCCATAATTAAATAATTAAGATATTGTAAATCTTTCTCGTCTAATATAATTGGACTTATCTTTAATAATGACTCAGATAATAATCTTATCTCACCATCCTTCCTATAAAATCTTTTTAAGTTTGCCACATCGTCA
>JAQUGJ010000123.1:0-2895 GCA_028684255.1 Bacilli bacterium
TTGAAAAAATAACATCGGGTGAATTCAACTTAATAGTAGACTCTAAATCAGCAATCCTCATAGGAATAGGTATTATTTTAATCGATGCCTTATCAGCATACTCAATAGTAAGAACAGATAAAAAAACGACTGGTGGTATGTATAGTGACTATAAAATTGAAATCAATGAAGATGAAATTAATATAGAATACGAATCTAAGACAAAAAACATTAAAAAATCAGAAATAGAGAAAATCAAATTATCTAAACTCATGATAATAATTAACTTTGGAAATAAAGACATAAATATAACAATGAGTAAATATTTTTTCAAAAATTATACAGAATTTAAAGCATTAAGAAAATTATTAGAAAAATATAATGCAAAAAAGATAAATAAAGATTTATTTGGTTAATTCTTTTTCATTGACTATAAAGGTAAAATGTGGTAATTTATTGGGTAGGAGGGTTTAATATGTCTATTAATAAATATTTAGAAAGCAATAATGAACAAATAAAAGAAACTGAATTAAAAAACGGTAAGATTAAATTAAATAAAAAAATAATTAAAGGTTGTGCAACAGTACTAGTTGCTACAAGTCTTATATTATCCTTATCAGGATGCGGTCAAAATGAAAAACTTAATCCAGATACTAATACCAATAAAGGTCAATATCAACAACAAATAGATTTGTCTTCATCTGATACTCCTTATTATGATACTTTAGATGAAAATCTTTTATATTTTCAAAAATATAAAGATTCAAATCCCGTTGAAGAAGTAGCTGAAAGTATCTTGCGTAATTATAATGTCGAAATAACAGAAACAGATAAGAATATTTTAAAAGAAGTCTTAGCAAAATATATTTATAAAGAAACGTCAATAAGACAATTATATATAACTGTTGATTCCGTTATAAAAAATGAATCTAATTATACTGGTGATACAAGTAATTTATATAACAAATTGAACCATTGGATTACTAGTTATTTAGTGGGTTCACCATATACAGAAACATATATTGATGAAGACGATAAAATTGTAATAGATAGAGATAAATATTCGTTGAGAAAATATGGGGAAACTTTATTGACACAAGAACAAATGAATGTTGATATCAATTCTATAGCGACAGAAGAAGAAATTAATGAAGTTATAAAATTTAGAAATTCTAACATTACTTATGAACAAATAGTAAAGGAATTATTCGAAGAATTTACAGCAAAACACTATATGGAATTACATGATACAACATCTTTTCAGGGATATATTTTAGACGCATTTACAACAGAAGATGAAATAACTTATAGTTTAAGATTAGATCCTAATGTTGAGGTATCAAGTGAGGTTTTAATACCAGCACTTAGAGAATGGGGTACAAGAATAAATGAGTTAGTGTTGGCATCAAAAATAAAATATGGTGAATATACTAAAGAAGGTTTAGTTCAAATAGAAAAGCCTAAAGTATTACAAAAGTAAAAGAGTTAAAAACTCTTTTTTATTGTAAATAAAGCCTTATTATTATATAATATAAATACGGTGATGTTATGAAATATATTATAACAATAGAAGATTTAAATTTTAAGTATAGTGATAAACAAATTTTTGATCATTTTTATTTATCAATTGAAGAAAATACCATTACAACTTTAGTAGGTTTAAATGGAAGTGGAAAAAGTACTTTAGTAAAAATTATTTTAGGATTAATTAAAGCAGACGGATATATAAGAATAGCTGATAATGTATTAATTAAAGAAAATGTTAAAAAAGTGAGAAGAGATATAGGGGTAGTATTCGAAAATCCCGATAATCAATTTGTAGCAGAAACAGTTAAAGATGATATAGCGTTTTCTTTAGAAAATTTGAATTATCGTCCTAAAGAAATCGGTGTTAAAATTGATAAGATAGCAGAATTATTAAAAATAGAGCACATTTTAGAAAAAGAACCACATAATTTAAGTGGTGGTGAAAAACAATTAGTAGCTCTTGCTTCAGCACTTATAACTGAACCTAAGATATTGATACTAGATGAAGCATTTACAATGGTCGATTATGAGATAAAAGAAAGAATATATAAAATAATTAAAAAGTATAAAAAAGAGCACCAATTAACAGTATTAAATATCAGTCATGATATGGAAGATACTTTATATGGTGATCGTATTATTGTAATTGATGATGGAAAAATGATAATGAATGATACAACTAAAGAAGTATTAAAACAAGAAAAAAAATTAGTCGATTTAGGACTCTCTTTACCTTTTATAGCAGATTTATCTCATAAATTAAGATTTTATGGTTTAGTAGATGACATTATATTAGATTTAGATGAGATGGTGGATATATTATGGAAATAGAATTTAAAAATGTGAGTTATATTTATAACTTAAATACACCATTAAGAAAATTAGCGCTTGAAGAAATTAATTTAAAGTTTAAAGAAGGTAAGATAAATGTCATAATGGGTAAAAGTGGGAGTGGGAAAACGACTTTAGCGCAACTTATAAATGCTTTACTTAAGCCGACTAGAGGTAAAATAGAAATTGATGATTTTGTTATTGAAAGAAATTTAAAGATGAAAAACATAAATGATTTAAGAGTCAATGTTGGTTTTGTATTTCAATTTCCAGAAGAACAAATCTTTAATAAAACAGTTAAAAAAGAAATAGTTTTTGGTATGAAATATTTAAATTATAAAAGAGGTTCTGAAGATGAAAGAGCTGCTATGGCTTTGAAGATGGTTGGATTAGATGAAAGTTATTTAAAAAGGGATCCATTTACATTAAGCGGTGGCGAAATGCGTCGTGTTGCAATTGCCTCTATCTTAGCGTTTAATCCCAAAGTCATCATTTTTGATGAGCCAACTGTTGGACTTGATAGTTTAGCAAAGAAAAATTTAATCAGATTAATAAAAA
>JAQUGJ010000124.1:0-2889 GCA_028684255.1 Bacilli bacterium
AAAATAAAATAAGAAGTTATAAAGACTTACCATTAAGATATAACGATGTTGATGCTATCCATCGAAATGAAGGAGCAGCAAGCTTACATGGGCTTTTAAGAGTAAGAGTGTTTCATCAAGATGACTCTCATAACTTTATAAGACAAGATCAAATATTCGAAGAAATATCAAATATAATTGAAATTGCAAATTATTTTTATGATATTTTTGGATTAAAGTTTACACCATATTTATCTACTAGACCTGAAGATTATATGGGAGACATTAATTTATGGACCGAAGCCGAAGAAAAACTTAAAGAAGTATTAAATTCTAATTTTGGTGAAGACGGGTGGATACTTAATCCTGGTGATGGAGCTTTCTATGGTCCTAAAATTGATTTAAAAATGGAAGATGCTTTAGGTAGAGAATGGCAAACAGGAACAATTCAATTGGATTATCAATTACCAGAGAGATTTGATTTATCTTATATTGACTCTGAAGGTCATAAAGTAAGACCAGTAGTTGTACATAGAACTGTATATGGTTCTTTGGAAAGATTTATTGGTATTATTACAGAACACTTTACAGGCGCATTCCCAACTTGGATAGCACCTGTTCAAGTTAATATCATTCCGGTTAAAAATGAATTTCATATTGAATATGCAAAAGAAATAAAAAATGTTTTAGATAACATCGATATTCGAGTAGAATTAGATGATAGAGAAGAAAAATTAGGCTATCGTATGCGTGAGAGTCAAACAAACAAAATCCCTTTTTCAATCATTTTAGGTGATAAAGAACGAGATGAAAAACTCATCAGTTATCGCAAATTCGGATCTGAAGAAACTCATACAGTAAAAATCGAAGAATTTGTAAAGATAATAAATGATGAAATTGATAATAAAAAATATAATTAAAAGGATTAGTAATCCTTTTTTTTGTCATATTATTAAATGTCCACCATATATTTTAATAGAAGATGGAGGAATATTGTGATTAATAAAAAAGGATTATGGTTTTTAACCTTATTTAGTTTAATAATTGTATTAAGTGTTTATTATATTACTATGCCAGATGAATTATTGTTAACTAATAAAGAAAATCATAGTGATACTCAAAAAAAAGCAGAAGTAAAAGAAAGCGATATTTTAGTAGCATTGAGAGTAGAATCGGATAATGAAATGTTAGAGGAAATGGAAACTTTAAGAAAAGTATTGACTGATTTATCGGTTGGTGTCGATGAAAAAAATAAGGCCTTTGAAAAGTTAAAGGGTTTAAATATAATAAAAGGTGAGGAAGAGCAACTTGAGAAGCAAATAAAAACTAATTATAATATCGATTCTTTTGTCAAAGTTAAAGGTAATGAAATAAAGGTTGTTGTTAATAATAAGGACAACTCAGTTACTTTAGCAAACAATATTATGCGAACAGTACAGACGAATTATAGCAACAAAATGTATATTACAGTAAAATTCCAAAATTAAGGAATTTTTTTTCTTATAGGCTATTTCTTTCACTTAATATTATATTCAACATAAAATAATATGAGAAAATATAAACCACCCAACTTAGGAAGTGAGGGAATAATGTCTAGAAGTATATTAACAAAAAGGGAAAAAGAAGTATTTGAATTGTTGATTTTAAACAAGACTACTGCCGAAATATCCAAATCATTAAATATTAGTGAAAAAACAGTTCGAAATCATATATCAAATGCTATGCAAAAACTTGGCGTCAAAGGAAGAGCTGGAGCTGTAATTGAACTTTTAAAACTTGGTGAAATTTCACTATAAAATCGCATTATTAGCGATTTTTTTCATATTATTAAATGAGGTGAAATATGTTAAAAAAAATGCTAATTAAAAAAATTGTCATAGCGTCATCAGTTTTGTTTACCATATCACTAATATTTATGATGCCAAAAGATAAAACTAAAGATATTAAACAAATACTAGAGTACACTAATTTAGATGTGGTGAGTTCTCCTATATTTCTATTAGATAGTAATAATTTTTTAGCCCAAACAGATGTAGTAGTTAGTACTAAAGAAGTAGAAAAACTGTCAAAAGAATTATTAGAAGTATTAATAAAAGATGGAGTTAATGAAAGTAAAATACCAAGTGGTTTTAGATCACTTATATCAAGTGAGACTAAAATTAATAGTGTTTCTTTTGAAAATGGAGTTTTAAAAGTCGATTTAAGCAAGGAATTATTAGATACAACTGTCGATTTAGAAGAAAAAGTAATTGAAAGTATTGTCTATACTTTAACTAATATCCAAGGAATAGAGCAAGTGTTGATATATATTGATGGTGAAATACTTACTAAATTACCAAAAACTAATATCTTATTACCAAGTGTTTTAAATCGGAATTTTGGAATAAATAAGGAATATGACATTACCAGTTTCAAAGATATCAATAAAGTTACGGTCTACTATATTAATAAATATAATGATAAAAATTATTATGTACCGGTAACAAAATATATTAATGATGAACGCGAAAAAATTGTTATCATAATTGATGAATTAACAACCAGTCCAATATATACTAGTAATTTAATGAGTTTTTTAAACAGTAATGCTAAACTATTAGATTCAGTAGTTGAAGAAGATACCATGAGATTAACTTTCAATAGTTATATATTTAATGACTTAGATAAAAAAAATATTTTAGAAGAAGTTATATATACAATTAATCAATCGATAAATGACAATTATAATGTAAAAAACGTAATTTATGAAGTTGATGATAAAGAAATTTATAAAAGTACCTTAAAAACCCTTGAATAAATAATATTTTTGTTATATAATTTATTCAGTGTCCTGGTAGCTCAGCTGGATAGAGCACCGCCCTTCTAAGGCGGGTGTCGTGAGTTCGAATCTCGCCCGGGACACCATATATA
>JAQUGJ010000022.1:0-11925 GCA_028684255.1 Bacilli bacterium
CTTTTAGTAAATTTAATAACTGATAGGTTAAAAAACAACTAGTAGTCTTACCGTTAGTTCCAGTAATTCCAATCATTTTAACCTTTGAAAGATCTACTTTTGATTTTAAATATTGTTCTAAATATGTCCTTGTATCGTCAACAATGATCGTTTCAACAGAATAATCACCATGTTCACATATAACAGTAATTGCTCCATTTTTAATTGCATCTAATATGTAATCATGGCCATCTTTTTTTTGCCCTTTAAGGGCAAGAAAAGTATCACCTTGTGATACTTTATTTGAGTCAACCTTAAGTATTATAATCACCTCTCGTTAAAAGTATCAGGCAAATCGTTTTCTAATAATACATAAGTTTCTTTATCTTTTAATTTTTCTATTAATTTAAACGCTAATTTAACATCATTTAAAATATGAACATTTCTATATTTTTTATCTTTTAAAGCTTTTTGAATTTCCTTAGTTTGTTTCTCGCCGATTAAAATAACCTCATCACAAACTTCTGCCATTTGGATTCCAAAATTGTAATTTGCTTCATCTTGAATTGCTCCTAATTCAATCATTCCAGGAGTTACAATTATCTTTTTACCTGGCATCATATTTAATACATCTAATGCTATTTTAGAACCTTCTGGATTTGCATTAAAGGCATCATCAATTATGTAATAATCATTTGATTTTTTTAATTCTAATCGATGTTCAGTAGGTGTTAGAATTTTTACACCGTATTGTAGTTTTTCTATCTCTATTCCAAGTTCTTTGCCTAGAGCTATAGCTCCTAAAATATTATATACATTATGTTCTCCTAATAGAACAGTTTGAAATGAATATAATTTTTTATCATCTTTAAACTTAACATTAAAGGTTGTTCCTTTATTTGATAGTTTAATGTCTGAAGCTTTTACATCAGCATCAGAGTTAATTCCAATCCAAATTATTTTACAATTATTTTTAATTTGATAACTAGTTTGTTTAATATCATCTTTATTTAGTACGGCTACTCCATCACTAGGAAGATATTCCACTAATTCAAATTTACCTTTTTGAATATTTTCTTCACTTTTAAATGTTTCCAAATGCGCTAAACCTATCTTAGTAATAATCGCATATTTAGGATTTACTAATTCACAGTTTTGTTTTATTTCCCCTATTTTATAAGCACCCATTTCAGCTATAAAAACATTTGTAAATTTATCTAACATATTGTTTATAGTTATCATTAGTCCAAAAGGAGTATTATAACTTTTAGGTGTCTTTAAAGAAATATATTTTGTATTTAAAATTGTGTTTAATATTTCTTTACTACTTGTTTTACCATAACTTCCAGTAATGCCAACTACATGTAATGAATTCATTGCTTTAATTTTACTTTTAGCCTTATGATAATAGTATTTATAGACCATTTTTTCAATTGGTTTATTGATGATATTTGCTATATATATTATACAGTATGATAAATAACTAAATATAAACATCAATAGGAAATAAATCCATTCGTTTTCAATATTATAATTATAATATATATATAAATTTATAATTGAAAATATAATAAATATTGTTGTTATCAATCTTTTTATTCGAGCAGTTACTTTAAATTTAATTTTCTTTTGTTCATTTTTTAACCTATTTAATTCAATATAAGCAAGGAGTAGATATGTTAAAATAATTAATATCATATACACAGTTTGATTTAAAAACAATGTTGCTATTACTAATAAAAAAGTATATAAATCAATATTAAATATGGTTTCTTTAAAGTTTCTAAAGATCCATTTTAAATAACGGTTGCCTTCATTGTATATATTTTGTTGTAACATATAAAGACCACGACGATACTTTAATATATTATAAAAATAATAAGTAAATAAAGTTATGATAAAAAATTTCATATAATTCTCCTTTATAATTTAATATCGAATAAATAAGTATTTGGTAATGTAATATCTACAATTGAAGTGATATTATCAAAAAATAATAAAGTTTCAATATTCATATCACTATTACTGTATTTTAATGAAATACGATATTCTGGATGTAATAAAACTTGATAATTTTCTTCTGTTAAACTTTTAAATTTTAAAGCATTAACATTAACTATTTCTTCATTAGGATAATGATAAATTTCTTTTTTAAAATCATTACAACCGGTTAATATTTTACCCATTTTTTGACTTAATAGTTCTTCTACTTCTTGTTCACTATATATTTTTTCTTCTAACATCCATCCAAATTCATAATCGGTTTCTTGTTTTAAATGAACCCATCCTGTTTTTGAATCCTTAGTTACTTCTTGATAATATTCCATATTGTCTGTAAAGACATTATTATTGACAATAACTAAAATTTTTTCAGTTTGAAGTTTATATATCGTATAATCTTCCTCGAAAGAATTTTTAAATCTTATTTTAAAGTTATCTGGCAAATTTACTTCACAATTTAACTCAGATACTTTTGTTTTTTTTACTTGCTTTTTAGTTTTCTCTTCATTACTGCAACCACATAGTAATAAAACTATTAATAGGCACGCTGACAACTTTCTCATTCTATCACCATTTTAATTATATTATATTTAAGACATTTTTACAATTAAAAAAGTGCAAAAGCACTTTATTTTTCCTTTATAACTGCTTGAGCAGCTGCTAAACGCGCAAGTGGAACACGATAAGGTGAACAAGATACATAATCTAATCCAATTCTATGACAGAATTCAACACTAGAAGGTTCACCACCATGTTCTCCACAAATACCTAAGTGGATGTCAGGTCTAGCCTCTCTACCTTTTAAAACAGCCATTTCTATTAATTTTCCAACACCATGTTGATCTAATTTTTCAAATGGGTCGTTTTCAAATATTTGTTTTTTATAATATTCATCTAAGAATTTAGAAGCATCATCACGAGAGAATCCATAAACCATTTGTGTTAAATCGTTAGTACCAAAACTAAAGAATTCAGCCTCTTTAGCAATTTCATCTGCTAAAATAGTTGCTCTTGGAATTTCAATCATAGTTCCAACATGATATTTTAAATCAACATTAGAATTTTTAATTATTTCATCAGCAGTTTTACAAACGATATCTTTAACATATTTTAATTCTTTTACATCACATGTTAATGGAATCATAATTTCTGGTGATATACTTACTCCTTTTTTGTTTACATTTATAGCGGCTTCAATTACTGCTCTTGTTTGCATTTCAGCAATCTCTGGATATGTAACAGCTAAACGACAACCACGGTGTCCCATCATTGGATTGAATTCTTTTAATGATTCAACTCTGTTTTTTAAACTTTCAAATGAAACTCCTAAACTATCTGCTAAAGGTTTAATCTCTTCATCAGTATGTGGTAAAAATTCATGTAAAGGTGGATCTAAATAACGAATTACTACCGGATAACCTTCCATAGTTTCAAACAATTTTTCAAAATCATCTCTTTGGAAAGGTAATATTTTATCTAAAGCAGCTCTTCTTTTTTCTTCTGTTTCAGCTGTAATCATCTTTCTAAAGTTAAATATTCTATCTTCTTCAAAGAACATGTGCTCAGTACGACATAAGCCAATACCTTCCGCTCCAAAAGCACGTGCTTGTTTAGCATCCTTTGGAGTATCTGCATTAGTTCTTATTTTTAGTTTTCTAACTGCATCTACCCAACCCATGAAAATTTCAAAATCTCCACTTATTTCTGGTTCTACAGTTTTAATCTCTTCACCATAAACTTTACCAGTTGAACCATCTAATGAAATTGAGTCTCCTTCTTTGAAAACTTTTCCATCATCGGTTTTCAATGTTTTATTTTCTTCATCTATTATGAGAGTTCCACAACCACTTACACAGCATCTACCCATACCACGAGCTACAACTGCTGCATGCGAAGTCATACCACCTCTAAGCGTTAATATGCCTTGTGCATCATTCATACCTTGAATATCTTCTGGCGATGTTTCTAAACGAACAAGAATTGGTTTTTCTCCTCTTGCTTTAGCATTAGATACATCTTCAGCATTAAAGTAAATTTTTCCATTAGCAGCTCCTGGTGACGCGGCTAATCCTTCAGCAATAACTAAAGCCTTTTTCAATGATTCAGAATCAAACGCTGGATGCAATAGTTGATCTAATTGTTTTGGTTCAACTTTTAAAATTGCTTCTTCTTTTGATATCATTCCTTCATTTACCATATCAACAGCTATTTTTAACGCTGCTTGTGCTGTTCTTTTTCCATTACGAGTTTGTAACATGAACAATTTACCACTTTCAATAGTAAATTCCATATCTTGCATATCTTTGTAATGGTTTTCTAATTTTTTAGCAATAGATGCAAATTGATTATATATATCAGGCATTACCTCTTCTAATGTCGATATCGGTTGTGGTGTTCTAATACCAGCAACAACATCTTCACCTTGAGCATTTATTAAATATTCACCATATAATTTGTTTTCACCAGTTGCTGGATTACGAGTAAATGCTACACCAGTACCACAATCATCTCCCCTATTACCATAAACCATTTCTTGAATGTTTACTGCTGTTCCCCAGTTAGTTGGAATATCATTCATTTTACGATATATAATCGCTCTTTCATTCATCCAACTTCTAAATACAGCGGTTATAGCTTCAATCAATTGTTCTTTCGGATCTTGTGGGAAGTCTACACCAGATAATTCTTTGTAAACATTTTCAAATTTTGATACTACTTCTTTCATATCATCTGCTGTTAAATCAGTATCATTTTTAATACCTTTTGATTCTTTTATTTCATCTAACAATCTTTCAAAAGATGACTTTGGATAACCTTTAACAACATCTGCAAACATTTGGATAAATCTACGATATGAATCATATGTAAATCTTGGATTTCCAGTTGCTTGTGCAAAACCTTCAACTACCTCATCATTAAGTCCTAAATTCAATACAGTATCCATCATTCCAGGCATTGAAGCTCTTGAACCACTTCTAACACTTACTAATAATGGATTATTAGTATCCCCTAATTTTTTACCAGTTGCTTGTTCTAGTTTTTCTAAATATTCAAATACTTGATCTTTAACTTCTTCACTTATAACTTTATTATCTTCATAATATTTGTTACAAGCCTCAGTAGTCACAATGAAACCATCAGGAACTGGTAACCCTATTCCTACCATTTCGGCAAGATTAGCACCTTTTCCACCAAGAAGGTTTCTCATTTCTTTATTTCCCTCTTTAAAGGAATAAACGTATTTTATCATCTTCATTCTCCTTTACCAACAATATAAATTATATCAAAAAATCGAATTAAAAAAAAGAGGTTTTTACACCTTCTTTACTTTTTTGCTCTTGGATGACAATTTAAATATACTTGTCTTAATCTTTCATTAGAAATATGCGTATAAATACTAGTTGTTGTTAAATTAGAGTGTCCTAATAATTCTTGCACACTTCTTAAATCAGCACCTTCATTTAAAAGATGAGTTGCAAAGGTATGTCTTAAAGTATGGGGAGTAATTTTTCCTTTTAAACCAGTTTGATTAATATATTTTTTTATGACATCCTCTATTCCTCGGCCAGTAAAATTATCTCCATTTTTGTTTAAAATTAAATAATTTCTCATTTTCTTATTTAGTTCTATTCTAGATGTATTTATATATTCTTGCATTAGTTCTAAACAAACTTTTCCAAATAATACATATCTTTCCTTATTACCTTTTCCTAATACTTTAATTTTATTCCCATAAAAATCAATATCTTCTATTTTAATATCAACTAATTCACTTAATCTTATTCCGGTAGAATAAAATAATTCAATAATTAAAGCATCTCTTAGTCCTAAAGTTGTACTTTTATCTGGCATATTTAATAATTGATTTAAATCGCTATAATTTAAATAGTTTGGCAACTTTTTTTCCTGTTTAGGATTAGAGACTAAGAGTATAGGATTTTCTTTTATATAGTTATTTCTTAATAAATATTTATAATATACTCTTAAAGAACTTATCTTTCTAGATATTGATTTATTAGAATATTTTAACTGATTAAGATAATATAAATATTCTTTAATTTGCGAATAATCAGGTAGTTCTATTTTGTGTTCATTTAAAAACATATAAAATTTTTCTAAATCATCTCTATAACTTAGACAAGTTTTAGAAGAATAATTTTTTTCATTCTCTAAATACTCTATAAATTCTTCAATCTTATTTATCAAAATATCACCTATCCTTCAATTAATGATAAACTAACCTTCTCTTTCTCAATATTTATATCGATAACATAACAATCCACTATATCACCAACACTTAATACCTCTGATGGGTGCTTTATATATTTATTAGCCAATTTTGATATATGCGCTAAACCATCATTATGTAGTCCTATATCTATAAAAGCTCCAAAATCGACAACATTTCTAACAGTACCTTGTAATTTCATACCTACCTTTAAATCTTCTATATGTAATACATCACTTTTTAATAGCGGTTTTGGCATTTCATCTCTTGGATCACGATTAGGTTTAATTAAGGACTTAATAATATCTTCTAAGGTATAAATATCAATATTTAATTTACTTTTTATAGTCTCTAAATCAACAGTTTTTAATTTATCAATTAATTCATTGCTTCCTATATCTTTAGTCGTAAATCCTAAAAATTTAAGTAACTCTAAAGTATGGTCATAGCTTTCTGGGTGAATGGCTGTGACATCTAAGATATTATCACCATCGACAACCCTTAAAAAACCAATTGATTGTTCAAATATTTTATCACTCATTAATTTAGCAGATTTAATTTCTTGACGATTTTTAATTTTGCCTTTTGAATCACGATAACGAAGTATTTTATCAATATTTGTTTTATTTATACCAGATACATATTTTAATAGTGCCGAAGAGGCTGTATTAATATTTACCCCTACACTATTAACAGCTTTACTAACCACAAAATCTAATGATTCACTTAATTTTTTATGTTGGACATCATGTTGATAAAGACCTACTCCAATACTTTCAGGATCTATTTTTACTAGTTCTGATAATGGGTCTTGAAGTCTTCTACCTATGCTAATAGCACTTCTTTCTTCAACGTGTAAATCTGGAAATTCTTCAATTGCTATCTTAGAAGCACTGTAGACACTAGCACCTGCTTCAGAGACAATAATGTATTCGATTTTTTTATCTAATCTTTTAATTACATCGACAATAAAGGCTTCACTTTCTCGAGAAGCTGTTCCATTGCCAATTGCAATAATATCGACATTGTATTTTAATATTAAATCGATTGTTATCTTTATAGCTTCTTCATATTTTTTTACAGGTTCATGTGGATATATTTTTTGAATTTCTAAACTTTTACCAGTTCCATCAATTACTGCTAATTTACAACCGGTTCTATATGCAGGATCGAGTCCTAGGACAATTTTATCTTTCATCGGTGGTTGTAATAATAAACTTTCTAAGTTTTTACTAAAATTATCAATTGCTACAACTTCTGCTTTTTCAGTTAAATCACTTCTTATTTCCCTTTCAATCGATGGTTTTATTAAGCGATTATAAGAATCTTTTATTGAGTCTGAAACTATTTTAAAAACATAACTATTTTTATTTTTAATAATTTTTTCTTCTAAATAACTAAAAATTTCTTCATCATTTATCTTTATATTTACAGATATGACTTTTTCTTTTTCAGCACGATTGATTGCCATAATACGATGAGGTTTAATTTCTTTTACTAACTCACTATAATCATAGTACATTTCATATACTTTTTTAAGGTCATCAGCATCTTTTTTCGCTTTACATACTATCATTCCATTACGATAAGTATAAGCTCTTATCCATTTGCGGTAATCAGCATTATCACTGATCATTTCGGCAATTATATATGAAGCACCTTGAATTGCGTCTTCATTTGTTAACACCTTATCGTTTAAATATTTAGAGCTAATATCGTCGATACTCCCTAAAGTTGGAAACGCTAATATCTCTTTTGATAAAGGCTCTAACCCATTATTTATAGCATATGTCGCTTTAGTCTTTTTCTTTTCTTTATATGGTCTATATAAATCTTCTACCTCAACTAATTTTGAAGAATTCATTATTTGATTTTTTAATTCTTCAGTCATCAAATCTTTTTCTTCGATTAATCTAATAACATCTTCTTTTCTTTTCAATAAATTAACTTGATAAGTATATACTTCATTTATCTTTCTTATCTGTTCTTCGTCTAAAGCACCTGTTACTTCTTTTCTATAACGTGCTATAAAAGGTATTGTATTACCCTCTTCTAATAATTTTAATGTTGCTTCTATTTGAGTAGTTTTAATATTCAACTCAAAACCTATTTCTTTTATTATGTTTAAATCCATTTGTATCCTCCTATAACATAATTATTATAACATAAAAATTTACCACTTTGTTTATTTTTGATATAATTGAAGTGGTGATTATATGAAAATATATAAAACAAAAGAAGATATGTATAAAGATGGAATTGAGATTAGAAAAAAAGCTTTTAGGGAAATTGATGCTTTAGGAGTAGAACAAAAGAAAAAAAATAATAAGAAAAAAAATTTTTTATATACACTTATTATCATATTTTTTATTGTTTTAATTAGTTCTTTGTTAATAAATCCAATTGAAATTAATTCGAAATTTGCATATAATAAATCGAGATATTATGCTGTAACTATCAATAATACTCCTGTTGTGGTAGATTTTTTAGATATACAAAGAATAACTGTTATTCCTTATATGTTTTATATAAACAAAGGAAACTTTGGAATATATAGTAAAAAAGATGCTGTTTCAGTTTTAAAAATAGATTATGACGAAGAGGTAGAAATAGATATTAAAGTGTATGAGTGCTACCTTGGAAAACAACTTACTAATTGTAAAGCTACTTTTGAAAAAAACAAAAATATCAAAGAAGTTAATGATGAAATTTTTAATTTAAAAACTATGAGTATAAATGATTTTAACGATTTAAAATATAACGGAAAACTCATTAAAAATATCGATCAATATGTTAGATTTGAAGAAGAATATAAAGGACAATACGATAGACAAACAATCGATGATTTAATTGAATATAGCGATAAATATTTTATTCAATTATCCTCTAAACATAAAAACGTCTCTTCAATGATTACCTTTGCAATCGAAAGAATTAAAAAAGAAGATTAATAAATCTTCTTTTATTTTAGACTAGCTTTTTTAATAGCTGATTCTCCATATTTCATTTGTAGTTCATCGACAATTTTATCAATTTTTATATCTTCTTTTCTTTCTTCAAAATCTTCAAATAAAGAAACTTGATGAATTGGTTTTTCTACTAAATTATCTAATCTTATACCAACTAATCTAATCGGTTCATAATTCCACATTTCTTCTAATATATTAGAGGCTATTCTATATATTTCACTACTAATATTAGTAGGATTAGTAAGTTTTCTTTGATGACTCGTTCTTTTAAAGTTAGAATTTTTTAAAACAACGACAATTACATAAGCATATTTGTTAATACTTCTTAGTCTAAGTCCCACTTTATTAGCAAGCTTAAATAACAATTCATTTAACTCTTTTCTAGTTGTAGCATCTTTAGATAAAGTTATTTCATTTCCTAATCCCTTTGCCTCTTCAAATAAAACAATTTTGCTATCGTCGATTCCTTTAGCCCTGTTGATCATACTATAAGCCATATTTTTAAAAGTTTTCTCTAATTTATTTAAATCATAGTTTGCAAGATCTCCAATTGTATTTATATTCATCTCTTTTAATTTAATAGTTGTTTGTTTACCAATTCCAAATAATTCATTGATTTCAAGTGGCCACATTTTTTCTTCTACTTCATCTTGATATAAAGTATGAATTTTATTTGGTTTAGAAAAATCAGAAGCCATTTTAGCACACAATTTATTGTTAGCAATTCCAATATTAACTGTAAAACCATATATATCATATATTTCTTTTTGAATTTTTTCTGCAAATAAATATTGATTGCCATAAAGTTTTTTAACCGGTCCATATTCTAAATAACATTCATCAATTGATGCTATTTCAATATCATTTGTATATTTACTAAGTAGCTTGAAAAGATTATTAGACATCTTTTGATATAAATCATAATCTGGTGGATATACTTTTAAAGAACCACATTTTTGACGTGCTGAATATAGTGTATCTGCAGTTTTTATTCCTAATTTTTTACAAGGATTAGACTTTGCTAAAACAATACCAGCCCTTTGTTCTTCACTACCACCTATAACTGAAAAACAATCTCTAATATCTTCCTTACAACCGTTTTTTAAGAATTCAACAGCAGTCCACGATAAAAAGGCATTGTTTACATCAATATGAAAAACGATTCTTTCCATAATATCCACTCCTAATATTATTTTAATATATTTCACACAAAAAAGACAAGTAATCTTGTCTTTTAGAATAATTTGGTAGTACTTCAATTCTACATATATACTTTCGATTAAAAATCTACTCAAACTTGAAAAGCGTGACGGATGAAGTTTTTCCGCCTTCAAATTATTCAATCCAGAATAAATCCAAAAATAATTCCTAAATATTTAACTGGTAAAGTTAATATAACATTTTTAAAATTTAAAAACAAGTATAAAACGCTATTATTTTATGGTATACTTAATAATAGGAGGAAGTATGAAAAAATTATTACAGATTATAGGATTTATTATAAGTTTTTTATTGTCAATTGTATTGTTTTTTACAATGATTTTTACAATTTATTTATTATCTATGAGAACTATTACTAGTACAGATAATATTAACAAAATTATAAAGAATACCGACTTTACAAAAGTAGAAGATGATTTAATTAAAGATGTGTTAGTAAACTTTAATATTGAAGAAGAAAATCAAAAAAAGGTTTTAGAATCTAAAGAATTTAAAGACATATTAGGAAATATCTTAGGTAGTTCAATTGAAAGTAACTTAAAAGATAATGTCAATTTTATTGATAAAGAAAAAATTAAAAAATTACTCAATAAAAATTGGGATGGTTTAACAAAAGAATTAGGAGTTGAATTAAACAAAGAAGAATTAGAAAATTTAAAAGGTTTAATTGTCGATAATTCAGATGAAATTAATAAATTAATTGAACCTACTTTCAAAGAAATTAAAAATAATAATATTATTGGTAGTGCTATTGATATAACTTTTAATTCAAATTATCTTAAATATGCTATTTTAGCAATTGTTTTACTAATACTCTTAATTGCTTTATTTAGATATAGTTTTATAAGTATGTTTAATACTGTTGGAATTGTAAGTATCTTTGTAGGATTTATATATATCCTACTCGGAATATTTGTAAAGATATTTAATTATAACGAATTAGAGAATGCTTTTATAACTAGTTTGTTTAAATCCTTAAAAGGAAATCTATCACTTATATTTATTATATATGGAATCGCAATTATGTTAATATCAATCAGTTGTTTTAAAATTTCAAAATATATAAATGAAAAGAAAAAAGAAGAAAAAGGTTTTCTTGCTAATACTACAGTAATAGATATAGAAAAGATTAACAAATGAAAAAGACATTTTTAACAATAATTATATTTTTACTAACAATAATAACATTTCACTTATATAAAAATGGGTTTTTTAATACAAATCATATAGATACAATGTATGGCAAGAACATTGAATTAAGGGTTCCCCTATTTAGTTACTACAATGGTAATGGTGGAATGATTGTCTATCGCTTTAAAACATTTTTACCAAAGAAAGTGTTAGAAAAAGAAAAAGATCTCTATCTAAGTACTTTAGAACATATATGTAATGATTCATTCTATGATGAAAACCAAAATATAACGATATTTAGTTATAACATTGAAAATAGCAAACTGTTTTTCAAAAATATATATATTGGTGTTGAAGATGGAAAATACTGTAATTAAACTGATTAAAATCAGTTTT
>JAQUGJ010000023.1:0-5971 GCA_028684255.1 Bacilli bacterium
AGTATATTTCTGCCATAAACTCTAGCTTGAACAGCTTTATCTTGATAATAATCAATCGCATACTGTTTACTAATTTCCTCTTTCACTAAAGTGGACGAGGTATAAGAACCAGAATACGAAGGTATAGTTATGTTAGAAAAAGTTTTTGTATCATATGATAAAGCATTGGCAGTAAAACCTGCAATAATGAACAATGCTACAAAAACAGAAAAACTAAATAACACTTTTTTCATTTCATTCCTCCTCACTTATTATATTATATATTTGCAATTTTATCTTATCATTTAATTTTAAATAACACAATAAAATAAGAGCATTTTTCCAATATTTAAAATTGGTAAATTGCTCTTTCAAGTAGGAATTTTATCTATAATTAATCATTTTTGATTAGTTTTTTTTCGACATAATATACAAAGTAATACATAATTGCTGAAACAAAAGCTAAAATTAAAATTCCAGTTATTACTAAATTCAAGTTAAAAACTTGAGAACCATACATTATTAAATAGCCGATTCCTCTTTTAGATACTAAGAATTCACCTGTAATAACTCCTATTAAAGACATACTGACATTTATTTTTAAAGCGCTGACAATATTATTAAAACTACTAGGGAGTACTAATTTAAAAAATATTTGAGCTTTACTCGCTTTTAAAGATTTCATTAATTTCATCTTAATAGGATCTGTTTCATTAAAGCCTCTTAATACATTAATAATCGCTACTATAGTCGAAATTAATAAAGCCATAAAAATAATTGAAAATGTTTTAGCGCCTAACCAGATGATAATAATAGGACCTAATGCTACTTTAGGGAGACTATTTAAAATTATTAAATAAGGTTCTAAAACTTTAGATAAAAACTTATTCCACCATAAAATAGCAGCTATGACAATTCCAATAAAGGTACCTAGTGAAAAACTTATTAAGGTTTCATATACCGTAGTAAAAATATGAATATATAAATCATTATTTTGATGTAAATTTTTAAGTGTTTGTACAACTCTATTAGGATTAGACGTAACAAAAGTATTAATTAGGTTATTATCAGATAATAATTGCCATATTGCAAAAAAAGCAATTACTATTAATATTTGTAGCAAAAAAACAATAATTTTTTCAAACTTTATTTTTTTCAAGTATTTCGAATGTTCTTTACTATACATGGTAATCAATCTCTTTCCATATTAAGTCATAATAATAACTGAATTCTTTTGCTTTCCTGTTTGCAATTGGAGTTGATTTTTCACTTAATTCAATATTGTGGATGCTTTTGATCTCGCCGGGTCTTTTGGTTAAAACAATGATTTTGTCTGCCATACTAATAGCCTCGGCTATATCGTGTGTAACCATTATAGTAGTTTTGTCTTCTTTTTTTATAATGTTATAAACATCGTCAGAAACTGCTAATCTAGTTTGATAATCTAATGCTGAGAAGGGTTCGTCTAAAAGCAATATATCGGGGGTTGTGGCTAAAGTTCTAATTAAGGCTACTCTTTGCCTCATACCTCCTGATAAAGTGGCAGGATGGCTGTTTATAAAGTCTTTTAAGCCATATTTATTTAATAGAGCTAAAACTCTTTTTTTATTTTTTTCTGTTAATTCATTATTTAACTCAAGTCCTAATACACAATTGTTATAAATTGTTCTCCAATTAAAAAGGCAGTCCTGTTGTAACATATAACCTAATTTAATGTTTTGATCCATTATAATTCGACCATCTGATTTTTGCTCTAAATTAGCTAAAATTGATAATATAGTTGATTTTCCACATCCGCTAGGACCAACGATAGCAATGAATTCCCCTTTGTTTATTGTTATTGAAAAGTCTTTGACTGCTAATATTTCATTATCTTTAGTATGGTATATTTTTTTTAAATTCTCGATTTTTAGTATTTCATTCATCAAATCACCTAAAATATATTATGCGAACGGAATATAAATGTATAGGAAAAACCAGTAACATAAAAACATATATTATTTAATGCTTAGTTGTTATAATAAAAAAAGAAGTTTTTGATGTAGAATTTGATTTAATAGGTACTAATTTAAAAAAGTTTGGAATCGAGTTATAATGATTAAATATGGTTGTACTAAGTCATATTTTGAGATTGCATTAGAGTAGGAAATATAGGGCTGTTTTTAATGCAATATCAAAAAACCCTATTCTTATAATATTTCCTTGTCATAGAGTTATAGGAAAAAAGGTGAATTAAGGGGTTATAGTGGTGACTTAGAAATGAAAAAGAATTTATTAGACTATGAAAGAAACTAGATATAAAAATAATAGACAATAATCTAAAATTTATGTATAATATATTTTGACATACAATTAAAAATAGTTAGGTTTAGGTGGTTCTTTTGATACAATTAATAAAAAAAGTTATAAATAAAATCAGTGAATTTACTGAAAAATCCTCTTTATTTACTGGTTTATTAATTTTTGTTTTAAGTGGTACTATTATGCTAGGAACCTTTTGCTTTACTAATCCGAATATTAATTTAAAGTATATTGCCTCTTATTTTTTGAGCCCTACTTTACTATTTTTAAATTTATTGCCTATTATTTTATTACTTTATTTATTATATATACTGTGTAATAGGTTATGGGTTAGTTATTTTCTAACAACATTTATATTTATAATAGCATCTCTTATCAACAAATATAAAATAATATTCCGTGATTTCCCATTTATATTTGAAGACATCGGCCTTTTTTTTGAGGCAACAAAAATGACTGAAACTTATAAGATAACATTAGATATATTTGTGATCCTAATATTGATTATATATATTTTAATGACTGTTTTATTATTATTTATTAAAACTAAAAAAATTGTTTTTAAATTTAAAATACCAATAATCTTTGTTATTATTTTAGTTGGAATAGTAAGTTATAGGGCTTTATATACAAATGAAAAATTATATAATAAACTAGGTTATGAGTCAATTATTAATAAAATGAGTCAAACACAAAAATTTCAAATAAGAGGATTTGTTTATGCTTTTATTAATAGTAGCAAAGTCTATGTTTATCCAAAACCAGAGGGTTATAATGAAAGTGAAGTTACAGATACATTAAAATTATATTCGAATAAAAATATTGAAGAAGATAAAAAAATCAATATAATTGCTATTATGTTAGAAGCTTATAATGATTTTTCTAAATATAAAAATATAGAGTTTGAAAAAGATATTTATGAGGATTTTCATAAAATTGTCTCTCAATCATATCATGGAACTTTAATTTCAAATGTTTTTGCTGGTGGTACGATCGATACTGAAAGAGCTTTTTTGACCGGGAATTTTTTACATAATCAATACTTAAAACCAACCAATTCATTTATATGGTATTTAAGAAATCAAGGATATTATACCGAGGCTATGCACCCAATATTTGGATGGTTTTATAATCGAAGAAATGTAAATATAAATCTTGGGTTTGATAATTATGACTATTTTGAAAACAAATACAAATCTCAAGATAAAGAATTTTTAATGGATAATGATTTTATAAAAGAAATTATAAAAGGATTTGAAAATAATTCAAAGAGAAAAAACCCTTATTTTAATTTTTCTGTTACATATCAAAATCATGGACCTTATGAAAAACAAAATACTGGTATAATTGATAATGGAATTAATTATATTAAGAATAAAGAAAAATATGATGAATCTACATACAAAATTGTCAATAATTATTTTATGGGAATAGACAAAACAAATCAAGCTATAACAGAACTTATAAATTATTTTGAATCTGTCGAAGAACCAGTAGCAATATTACTATTTGGAGATCATAATCCTGGATTTGGAGTTGGTAATGCTGGTTATAAAATGTTAGAAATTGATTTAGATTTATCCACTGAAGAAGGATTTATGAATTATTATAGTGTTCCTTATCTTATATGGGGAAATCAGAGCGCTAAAAAAAGGTTGAATAAAGATTTTAAAGGTCAAGGAAATACTGTTAGTCCTAATTATTTAATGCCTGAATTATTTGAATATTTAGGATATGAAGGAAACGAATATATGCAGTTTATTACTAAAATGAAAAAAAATGTCCCAGTTATTAATAACAATATAAGTGAAAATTTTTCTATATTTAAAGATAACTCGTTAATCGACTATAAAAAAATACAATATTACTATATAAATAATTTTTAAAATTAAAAAGATATTTAATATCTTTTTTATTTTTGTGCAAAATTTGTGTTTACTAATTTACTATATGGAGCACGTTTGTCTAATTCGCCAGCACTTTCGGCGATATTTTGAACATGGTTAAAGTTATCTTCAGTTATATATGTTGTAGTAAACCATGAATCAATATCTCGATATCTTTTAACAATTTTTGTTATATCGTTTAAAGATGAATCGGGGAAATAATCTAAAATAGTTTGTGCAACTTCTTCATCTGAGTGACTGTGCACATAGTCTAAACCTCTTTGAATTCCTTTAGAAAACCCTTCAATTATATCGGGATTATCTTCAATGTAACTTTTTTTAGAACTATAAGCAGTGTAAGGAACAACTCCTCCATATTCTCCAACAGACGCAACTACATATCCTAGTCCCTCTTTTTCAAGTTGTAAGGCATTTGGTTCAAATAAAGTAACAAAATCACCAATTCCACTTATGAAAGCACCACCCATTGCTGGAAATGCAATACTTGTATCGATTGTTAAATCTTTTTTAGGATCAATTCCATTTTGTTTTAATGCCCATTCAAAAGTCATTTCAGGCATTCCTCCAGCTCTTCCTCCAATAACATATTTGCCTTTAAGATCTTTTATGTCGAAATTATCATGCTTTTTTCTTGATACTATAAAAGAACCATCTCTTTTAGTTAATCCGGCAAAATTGACTAAATAATCTTTTTCCCCTTGATTGTAAATGTAAATACTTGCCTCGCTTCCACAAAAACCAATATTTACATCTCCTGACAATACTGCTGCCGATACTTTATCTGCACCGCTGACAAGAATTAGTTCAACATCTAACCCTTCATCTTTAAAATATCCTAATTTATGGGCAACATATTGTGGAGCATAGAATATACTGTGAGTTACCTCGGCAACTTTTACTTTAGTTAAATCTGTTTTCTTTTCGTGAAAAAATGCAAAATATCCACTAACTAAAAATACAACTAAAATCGAACATAACAATAATATTTTTTTCAAAATTATTCTCCTTTCATTTTAGTATATTCAAACAATATTAGAAAGTTATTTCATAGATTCTTAATAATTTTTAATAATTTTTAAAAATTAATATATATATAAATAAGTTACATTATGATATAATTATATGGAAAACTTTATAATATATAATCATAAAAACAAGGTAATTTCATAAATTTTAAAGGAGAATATTAATGGCGAAGATTAAAGATCCTATAGGATATAAGTTAATAAAACCAATTTTAGGAGTAGTATTTAAAGTTTATTATAATCCTAAAATAGTTGGTAAGGAAAATATTCCTAAAAGTGGGCCTATATTAATATGTGGGAATCACAAACATTTATATGATCAATGCGGTCCAATACTAGCAACTAAGAGAGTAATAAGATATATGGCAAAAAAAGAGTATTTTGATGGTAAATTTGCCTGGTTTTTTAAATTTGCTGGTTGCATTTCAGTAAATAGACAAATCCAAGATAAAGAGGCTAAAGATGCGGCTATTGAAATATTAAAAAATAACGGAGCAATTGGTTTATTTCCAGAAGGTACTAGAAATAAAACTAAAGATCTGTTATTACCTTTTAAATTTGGTGCTGTTTCGATGGCAAGTAAAACTAATGCTTCTATTGTACCAGTTGGAGTTGTTGGGGATTACAAATTTAGAAGCAAAAATTTAGTTTTCAAAATTGGAAAGCCATTTAAAACTGATGGAATGACATTAGAAGAGGCTAATGAAAAATTAAGAATGGAAATAGAAACATTAATAACAAAAGAAAACTAGAACTTAA
>JAQUGJ010000023.1:6071-11762 GCA_028684255.1 Bacilli bacterium
AGAAGCAAAAATTTAGTTTTCAAAATTGGAAAGCCATTTAAAACTGATGGAATGACATTAGAAGAGGCTAATGAAAAATTAAGAATGGAAATAGAAACATTAATAACAAAAGAAAACTAGAACTTAAATTAGTTCTAGTTTTTTATTACTTTATTTCACTGTCTATGTCTTTAACGCTAGGCTCAACATTTAAGTTTAAAGTTTCAACGGGTTGAACAGATTCTTCAAAGAAAGGTTTAGGCTCAACATTTAAGTCTAAAGTTTCAACGGGTTGAACAGATTCTTCAAAGAAAGGTTTAGGCTCAACATTTAAGTCTAAAGTTTCAACGGGTTGAACAGATTCTTCAAAGAAAGGTTTAGGCTCAACATTTAAGTTTAAAGTCTCAACAGGTTGAACAGGTTCTTCAAAGAAAGGTTTAGGCTCAACATTTAAGTTTAAAGTCTCGACTGGTTGAACAGGTTCTTCAAAGAAAGGTTTAGGCTCAACATTTAAATTTAAATTTTCAACAGGTTGAACAGGTTCTTCAAAGAAAGGTTTAGGCTCAACATTTAAGTTTAAAGTCTCGACGGGTTGAACAGGTTCTTCAAAGAAAGGTTTTGTTTCGACATTTAAGTCTAAAGTTTCAGATGTTTGAACTTGCGTTTCAGGGATTGAAATAGGTTCAACATTATTGACGGTTTGATTAAAGTTAACTTGTCCTAAGTTTTCTATTGTAGGTAGATTATTTATATCGTTTTCTATAGTATCATCATTATTAACAATTGGTGTTGCTGTTACTATATTTTCTTCTTTTTCTACCACTTCTTCAATCGGTTTAGTTGTATCTAAATTTTTATTTTTTTTCGATTTACCTTTTTTACTAATAATAAGTACTATTATTAATAAAACGATTAAACCAACAGTACCTGTTGCAATATAAATAAGAGTTAAATTATAAATTTCAAATTCATACTCAATTGGAGTTAGTTCTCCTTTTTCATCAGTTATTTTAGCGAAATCCCAAGTTAATGTTTTTCCATCTTCGCTTACATCTGTAGCATTGTTAGATATGCTTCCATAAGGTAATGTTATGCTATATTTTAAATCCATATAAGATAATATTTTTTGTGGGTCCGTATCAAACTGATCTTCATCTGTTTCAATTTGTTCGCTATACTCTATATCTTCCTCAGTCTCTAATTCATCATTATAATCTGTATTTTCATCTCGTTCTGTTAAATCAGTTGTATCAAAATTGATATATGCCTTATATTTGTTAGATAAAATACCTTTTTTGATTGAAAATAACTTTATGTTTTCTATTTTTTCTTCGAATAACGTATTTAATAAAAATTGAACATCTTCTTCTTTGCTATAATTATCTATATTTTTAATTCTCTTAGTTGCTATAACTCCTTTATAATTTTCATCGGTATATTCAGTTACTTTAAAGCCCAAATCTTTTACCTTTTGAACATCTTCATCAGAAATACCTTCTTCATCAAAGAATGCTGAATCTAATGCGACTATAACTGAAATATCCATATTTTTATCTTTGTCGATACTAAAATTGTAGTTTTGTCTTACGCAACCACTAGTTAATATAATGATTGTTAACAGGATGCTAAAAAAATAATTCTTTTTCATTTTACCTCCTCATTCTAAAAAAATAATAACACTTTTTTAAATTAAAGTAAACGCTTATGATTGCCAAAAAGTAAAGTGTATGTTAAAATAGCAAGTCAAAGGGGGCAGAACTATGAAAATGTTAGTAAGCGATTATGACGGTACACTATTACCAGAACCTAAAGATTTTAATAATTTAAAGTTAAATATAAATAAAATAAATGAATTTAGAGAAAACGGTAATATTTTTATATTATCAACTGGAAGACCATACTATTCAATAAAAAAAGAGATCAATAAACATAATATAGAATTAGATTATTTGTGCTGTCAAGATGGAGCAGCTATATTCGATAGAAATTACGAATTGCTAAATACAAGTTATTTAAGTCAAAAACAAATAAAGGATTCACTTAGTATTATTGAAAGAAATCCTAAAATAGCACAAATTAAATTGTATAATCCATATGAAATAACTGAACAACAAGAAAATATTATTGAGATATCGGTTCGTAAAAAGAAAATTTTAGAGTTAAAAAATCTAAAGCAACAACTTAAGGAATCTGTAGAGGGAATTGTAGCTTTTCAACTATTTAATTACTTATATATAAAACCAGAATGTTCAAAGGGAAGTGCTATCGATTATATTTTAAAAAACATTGAAACTGATATAGAGGAAGAAGATGTTTATACTGTTGGTGATAATGCGAACGACTTAGATATGTTACAAAACTATAACGGTTATAAAATGTTGACTAGTTATCCTAATCTTTATTTAAAAGGATTAAAAACTTGTCGAAATGTTCATACATTAATAAAAAAAATTAATAAATAATAAGGTAATGGTAAGGTTATTCTAAAACCTTTGTCTTACCTTTTTTTTAATGTTATAATTAAAAAGGTGATGGTATGAACTTGGAAGAATTAAATGATTCACAAAAAGAAGCGATAAAGCAAACAGAGGGACCTCTATTAATTTTAGCGGGTGCTGGATCTGGAAAAACAAAAGTATTAACGATGAAAGTGGCGTATTTAATAAGTGAAAAAAATATAGATCCTGCATCAATCTTAGCCATTACTTTTACAAATAAAGCTTCAAAAGAAATGAAAGATAGAATAGTTAAACTATTAGGAAAAGTAGCATATGAAATAAAAATATCGACTTTTCATTCTTTTGGACTCACAATTATAAAAGATAACTATAGCTATTTAGGACTTAAAAAAAATTTTACAATCTTAGATAGTGATGATACTTTAACACTCATTAAAAAAATAGTAAAAGAAATGGAATTAAATCCTAAATTATATGATCCAAAAGCAATAAGAAATCGTATAAGTGGGGCTAAAAATGAATTGTTAGATTCTAACAAATATGAAACATATGCTAATACTGATTATGAAAAGGTAGTTTTAGAGGTATATAGAAGTTATGAACAAAGACTTAAAAAAAGTAGTTCATTAGATTTTGATGATTTGTTAATGTTGCCAATAAAACTTTTTAATGAAAATCCAAAGATATTAAAACAATATCAAGAAAAATATAAGTATATATTAATTGATGAATATCAAGATACCAATGAAGCGCAATATTTATTGACTAAAATGATATCGGCAAAATATAAAAATATATGTGTTGTCGGAGATCCTGATCAAAGTATTTATTCTTTTAGAGGCTCTAATTATAAAAACATTTTAAACTTTGAAAGAGATTATAAAAATGCAAAGACAATTAAACTAGAAAAAAATTATCGCTCAACTAAAACAATTTTAGATGTTGCTAACGATATTATTAAAAACAATAATTTTCGAAAAGATAAAGATTTATGGACTGATAATAAAGAAGGGGAAAAAATAAAATATCATCGTTGTGAAAACGAAAAAGACGAAGGATATTACATCGTAAACGAAATAAAAAAATTAAATTCACCTTTAAGTGAAATAGCGGTTTTATATAGAACTAATGCTCAATCAAGAAATATAGAAGACGCTTTATTAAGAGAAAGAATTCCTTATAAAGTAGTAGGAAGTTTCTACTTTTATAAAAGAAAAGAAATCAAAGATTTGATTGCCTACTTAAAAATGTTGTATAATGAGGATGATGATGCTAGCCTGCTTAGAGTCATCAATGTCCCTAAAAGAGGAATAGGTACTAAAACGATTGAAAATTTATCAATTAAAAGTATCTCAAATAATGAAAGTATATATAATTCAATTAATGGTGGAAAAGAGTTAGAGTTTAAAAAAATAATCGAGGAATTGAAACTAATAAAAGAAAATGTTAGTTTAACGGATTTGATTGATTTGATATTAGATAAGACTGGTATCAGAGAAGAATACTTAAATAAAGGCAATGTTGAATCTGAAATTAGACTTGAAAACCTTGAAGAATTTAAATCTATTACTAGAAACTTTGAAGAAGAAAATGGGACTAATTCACTTGAAGAATTCTTATATACAATCAGTTTAGTATCAGACGCTGAGGAATATAAAAACAACAATGATACAGTAACTTTAATGACTGTTCATTCTGCTAAAGGATTAGAGTTTGATAATGTATTCATAGTAGGACTTGAAGAAACTATTTTTCCACATGCAAATTCTTTAGATGATGTACAACAATTAGAAGAAGAAAGAAGGCTTTGTTATGTAGCAGTTACCAGAGCAAAAAAAAGATTATGGTTAACTAATGCTAAACAAAGGATGCTCTTTGGAATGAATAAAGAAAATCAAGAAAGTAGGTTTCTATCAGAAATCGATAAAAGTAAACTAGAAACAGAAAATGTAATAAACGTATTTAATAAAGAATCGATGATAGATGATAATGTAGAATACAAAATAGGAGAAAAAATCATTCATGATAATTATGGAAAAGGTATAATTGTCGATATTAATAATACTTTAGTATCAATTGCTTTTCCACATCCTATTGGTATAAAAAAATTTATGAGAGGTCATAAAAGTATTAAAAAAGTTTAGGAGGAAATATGAAAGTAAAAAAATTAGTAATTTTAGCAGCAGGTATGGGGACAAGATTTTTACCCGTTACTAAAGGTGTATCAAAAGAAATGTTGCCTTTAATTGACAAGCCAACAATTCAATATTTAGTAGATGAAGGTATTCAAAGTGGTATAGAAGAAGTAATAATTGTTATTTCTAATAAAAGAGAAGCTTTAAAGAACTACTTTGGAAAAGATGAAGAATTAGAAGAAAGATTAAAAGAGACAGGAAAGACAGATTTCTTAGAAATTGTACAAAAAGTTTCTAGTGTTAATGTAAAATATGTTTTACAAGATAAACCTTTAGGATCGGGATATGCTTTATCAATGGTAAAAAATCATATTGGTGACGAACCATTTGCGGTTATGTATTGTGATGACGTTGTAAAAGGTGATGTACCAGCCCTTTCAGAGGCAATTGCTGTATATGAAAAAACAGGTAAAAATGTTATGGGAGTAGTTGAAGTACCTCATGAATTAACATATAAATATGGAATTATGGAAGTTGACGAAGATATGAAGGTTAGAAATATTATTGAAAAACCTAAGGTAGAAGATGCACCTTCTAATTTAGCGTCAATTGGTAGAATAATTTTAACACCAGATATATTCCCTATTTTAGAGACAATCCCAAGATTAAAAGGAGAATATTATTTAACCAGTGCTTTAGAAAAGATTGTTAAAGACGGAAATATGTATTCTTGTAAGTTCAGTGGAACTTATTATGACACAGGTAGTAAAATAGGATATTTAAAAGCTACTTTAGCGTATGCTTTAGATAGAGAAGAATTCAGAGATGAAATAATAGAATTCGTTGAAAATTATAAGTAAAAAAGAGGAAAATAAATATATTAGACTTTGACAAAGAAAAATTTGTTAATAGTCTTTTTTAATAAGCAGAAAAATATATAAAAGTTTATAGGGTTTAAATTGATAAAAAAATATGTTACAATATAATTAATTTAATAATAGGGAGCAATAGAATGAATTTAAAAAAAGGATTTACATTAATTGAGTTACTAGCCGTAATAGTAATTTTAGCAATCATTGCTTTAATAGCGTCCCCAATTGTTGTTGGATTAATAGAAG
>JAQUGJ010000024.1:0-11578 GCA_028684255.1 Bacilli bacterium
AAAATATTAAATTAGAACCTTTAATTCACGGTGGTAAAAGTACTACGGTATTTAGAAGTGGAACACCAGCACTACCATTAATTTGTTCATTATCTAAAGCGCTTAGATTAGCGTATGAAGATATTGATGATAAATATAAGAAAGTAGAAGAATTAAATAAATATTTAGTAGATAATTTATCAAAATATAAAAATGTTTATATAAATAGTAATGATAAATGTTTGCCTTATGTTTTAAATATAAGTGTTGTTGGTATAAAGCCAGAGACATTTGTACATGCTTTAGAAAATTATGAAGTATATATATCGACTCAAACAGCATGTTCAAGTGAAAAAGAAACCTCAGCATCAGTTTTAGCACTTACTAACGATGAAAAACGCGCTAGTTCAAGTTTAAGGATAAGTCTATCTTATAAGACAACAAAAGAAGAAATAGAGAACTTTTTAAAGATATTTGAAGAGTGTTATAACAGTTTGATGTTAAAGGTTGTGAAATAGTGAGGATAGTAAAAATAGGCGCTATTTGGTGTCCTGGGTGTTTATTTATGAAGAAAACTTGGGATGAAGTAGTTAAACAATATCCAGATTTAGAAATTGTAAGTTACGATATCGATATGGATGATGTATCTGAATATGGTGTTAAAGAAACATTGCCGGTTATTATTTTTTATAATGGTGATAAAGAATATAAAAGATTGATCGGTGAAAAAAAGATAGAAGAAATAGTTAATATTATTGAAGAAATTAAGGAGTTATAATGAAGAAGTTTATATTATTTACAATAGTATTTTTCGCACTTATTTTTAATGTAAAAGCCTTAGAATATAAAGATGTTACTGCTCCAATTGTGGGTCATGAACCAAAAGAAGCTATAACAATATATTTATTTCATGGATTTAGTTGTCCTCATTGTATTAATGAAATAGAATATTTAAATGAATTAAAGAAAGAATATGGCAATAAAATAGATATTAAAATGTATGAAACTTATAAAAGTCCTTATAATAATACTTTAATGTTTAAGGTAAAAGAGCATTTTAATGTTGAAGATATATCAATTCCTTTTACAGTTATTGGTGAAAACTATATGCTTGGTTTTGGTACTACTATTAAGGCTGAAATTAAAACTACTATTAATAGGTATTTAGGTTTAGATGATTATACTGAAGGTGAAAAAACATTGCCTATTTTAGGCAAGATTCAAATTAAAGAAGTTTCGTTACCACTAGTAGCAATTTTATTAGGGCTTATTGATGGTTTTAATCCTTGTGCGATGTGGATATTGTTATTTTTAATCAATATGTTATTCAATATGAAAGATCGCAAAAAAATGTGGATCTTAGGAATTACTTTCTTATTTACATCAGCATTTGTATACTTTTTAGCAATGCTTGGAATCAAGTTTGTTTTATCTCTTACAGCTGTAACTTGGATTAAGATACTGATTGGTTTAATTGCTATTATTGGTGGTTTTGTAAATTTAAGAAGTTATGTAAAAACAAAAGATGATGGTTGTCATGTAGTTGATGAGAAAAAAAGAAAGAAATATTTTACTAGAATTAAAAAAATAATCAATGAAAACAATTTTATCTTAGCAATTATAGGAATTATAGTTTTAGCAGCATCAGTAAATATTGTTGAATTAGCATGTTCAGCTGGATTTCCAGCAACATTCGTGGAAATATTAAATATTAATAATTTATCTTTAACAAAAGAAATTGGTTATATATTGATTTATGTATTATTCTTCTTGTTAGATGATTTAATAATTTTCTTTGTTGCAATGAAAACTTTAAATCTTACTGGTATTTCAACTAAATATAATCGCTTATCACATTTAATAGGTGGAATATTGATGGTTATTATGGGGCTAATGTTAATTTTTAAACCAGAATGGTTGATGTTTAATTTTTAAACATCTTTTTTGAACTATTTTTTGGGTGTTTGTATATACTTTAATAGGAGGTATGTATGAACAGTGTTAAAAGTAAGATAATTAATGGCTATCGTTTCCCAATTATCTTGTTAATCTCTATGATTTTAGGTAGTATTGTTGGAATTATCTTTAAAGAAAGCAGTGCATTTTTAAAACCATTTGGAGATATATTTTTAAATTTAATGTATACAATTGTTGTACCATTAGTATTTTTTACTATTTCTAGTTCGATTGCGAATATGGTCAATTTAAAAAGATTAGGTAAAATTTTAAAAACAGTTTTCATAGTTTTTGTAATTACAAGTGTTATTGCAGCTATATTTATGACTTTAGTGGTTTTATTTATAGATCCAGTTGGCGGTGCCAGAATAGAAATAGTAGATGGAACTAAAACAACAGTAGATGTTGCTTCTAAGATAGTAGCAGCAATAACTGTAAGTGATTTTGGTAATTTATTGTCTAGAAGTAATATGATGCCATTAATATTCTTTTCAATTATTTTTGGATTATCTGTAAGTTTAGTTGGAAAAAGTGGAAATCATGTTGCCAAGATGTTAGATAATTTATCTAAAGTAATGATGAAAGTAGTAGAGGTTATAATGTATTATGCTCCTATAGGAATATTCGCGTATTTTGCAAATTTAATAGGAGAATTTGGTCCTGAATTATTAGGAAGTTATGCTAGAAGCATGGTAATTTATTATGTCTGTACAGTTATATTTTTTCTTGTGTTTTATACTCTATATGCCTATATAGCTGGAGGAAAGTTGGGAATAAAGAAATTTTATCAAAATGTTTTACCACCTTTTTTAACTTCATTGGCAACTCAATCTTCTTTAGCGACTCTTCCTACTAATCTTGATGCTACTGAAAAAATTGGTGTTCCAAAAGATATTCGTGAAGTAACACTTCCAATTGGAACAACAATGCATATGGAAGGATCAAGTATGGGGGCAATCTTAAAAATAGCATTCTTATTTAGTGTTTTTAATTATAGCTTTAATGGATTAGATACAATTTTAATAGCCATTTTAATAGCGCTTTTAAGTAGTGTAGTAATGTCTGGAATCCCTGGTGGTGGTTTAATAGGTGAGATGTTAATAGTATCGTTATATGGTTTCCCAGCATCGGCATTTCCTTTAATTGCAACAATTGGATGGTTAATAGATCCACCAGCAACAATGTTAAATGTCGTAGGCGATACTGCTAGTAGTATGTTAGTAACTAAGAAGATAGATGGAAAAAATTGGCTCACAAATTAAAAAAGGTGCTTAAGCACTTTTTTTGAGCTTATTTTTAGTGTATAGTTACCTTAGAATAGTTGGAGGTTTTTATAATAATATTAGAATAATATAGAGATTTATGGTTAAGAAAAAAGATTGATGAAGTAATAAGTGCATTTGATAAGAATAATAAAAAATTATTTTATAAATCAATCAATGAATTAAAGCAAAAAAACTATTTTAATAATTGTACATAAGTTTGATAATAAAAAATTATTTGATAATGTATTTGAAATTAAAAAAGGTAAAATATAAAGATTGTTTAAAAACAGTCTTTTCTTTTTGTATTCTTAATTAAAGAAAATTATGATATAATTGTTTTGTTAAAAAATTGATTTAAATAAAAAAGGAGTGTTCATATGGAAGAAAAGATAAATTGGTATCCTGGACATATGGTTAAAACTAAAAGGCAAATTCAAGAAAAAATTGATTTAATCGATGTTGTCTATGAGGTAATAGATGCTAGAATTCCATATTCTTCTAAAATAAAAGATATTCAAGATTACATTAAAAATAAACCAGTTGTATTAATTATGACTAAAATAGATTTGTGTGATATAGAGGAAACAAGTAAGTGGATAAACTATTATATTAATAAAGGATATAAAGTACTAGCATACAATTTAGAAAAAACCACTAATTTGAAAGATTTATATAAAGTGACTTCAGAGTTAATGCGCGAAAAAAATATTGCAAGAGAAAGCAAGGGCTTAAAATCACGCAAAACAAGAGTTTTAGTAGTTGGTATTCCAAATGTAGGTAAAAGCACTTTAATTAATCGAATAGTGGCAAAAAAAGCTGTTAATGTAGGAAATAGACCTGGTATAACTAAAAGTATCGATTGGATTAGAATAAATGATCAATTAGAGTTATTAGATACTCCAGGTATATTGTGGCCTAGGTTAGATGAAGAAGAAGTAGCGCTTTCACTAGCAGCCTTAACGGCGATCAAAGAAGAAGTTTTACCAATAGATAGAGTAGTTGTATATATTTTAAATAAACTTGCAAAGTACTATCCTTATATATTAAAGGAGCGCTATGGGCTTGAATCTGTTTCTGATATGGAAGAGGCATATGAAACTATTGGACGAAAAAGAGGCTGTTTAGTAAAAGGTGGCGAAGTTGATTTTGATAAAGTTAACAATGTTGTCTTAAGCGATATTAAAACTGGAGCTATTAAAGGAATTACTTTTGATAGAATGGAATTATTATGATTGAAGTAGAAAATTTTAATCCACTTGTACTAGCGTATATAGGTGATGGTTGTTATGAGTTATATGTTAGAAATTTTTTAATAAACAAAAATATTGTTAAAGTTAAAGAATTACAAACAGAGGCTATTAAATTTGTAAGTGCTGTTAATCAAAGTAAGTTTTTAGAACAATTAATTAGTTTAAACATTTTAGATGAAATTGAAATGTCTATTGTAATGCGAACTAGAAACCATAAAGTTAATCATAAGCCTAGGAATGTTGATATATTGACATATAAACATGCTACAGCGCTTGAAGCTTTAGTAGGATATTTATATCTATCTAATAAGAAAGAACGATTAGATTATTTAATGAGTCTAATTATAAGGTGAAATATGTATATAAGTGGTAAAAATGTTATTAAGGAATATTTAAATAGTAACAATAAAATAAAAAAAGTTTTTATTAGTAAAAAATTTAATGATTCAAGTATAATTGAAGAGTTAAAGAAAAGACAAATTAAAACTACTTTATTAGATAAATATGAATTAGATAAAGTATCTAGTCACAATCAAGGGATCATAATTGAAGTAGATGACTATGATTATTATACTTTAGAAGATATTAATACTGATTTAATTGTAATATTAGATCATTTAGAAGATCCTCATAATTTTGGAGCAATTATTAGAAGTTGTGAAGCAGCTGGTATAAAATATATAATTATTCCTAAAGATAGATCAGTAAGCGTTAATGAAACGGTTATGAAAACTAGTGCGGGTGCTTTAAACTATGTTAATATTATAATGGTAACTAATATTAATCAAGCAATAAGTGAACTAAAAGACAAAGGTTTTTGGTTTGTTGGAATGGATATGGATGGAGAAAATTATAAAGAGATTGACTATACTGGTAAAATAGGCCTTATTGTTGGTAGTGAAGGTAATGGTATAGGAAATTTAGTTAGAAAAAATTGTGATTTTATAGCTTCGATTCCAATGAAAGGAAATGTAAATAGTTTAAATGCATCAGTAGCAGCCGCAGTAATTATATTTGAAGCAGTTAGTAAAAGGAGATAAAATGGATTATAAAACATTAAATGATTTTGAATTAATTTATTATGCAAAAGAAAACGATGAAGATGCAAACGAGTTATTGTATGCAAAATACAAGCCTCTAATCGTATCGATGGCAGCCAAAATGTTTAAGTATACAAATCAATGTGGAATTGAAATAAACGACTTAATTCAAGAAGGTATGCTAGGTTTTTCTTATGCTATAAATTCTTTTAATGAAGAAAAAAATGTGACATTTTATACATATGCTACTACCTGTGTTGAAAGAAAAATAATATCGGCAATTACAAAAGCTAATAGACAAAAAAACAAAATATTAAATGAATCTTTGCCAATCGAAATTAATTCGGATGATGATCAAGAAAAACAATTTGATAAATTATTATCCGATAATTCATATAATCCTGAAAATATTATTGTCGGAGATGAATTTCAAATGGAGTTGTTAGAAATTGCTAATAGGATTTTAACTGATTATGAATATAAAGTTTTTGAATTAAAAATAAATCAATTTTCTTATATTGAGATTGCACAGATATTAGAAAAAACACCTAAGGCTATCGATAATGCACTACAGAGAATTAAATTTAAAATAAAAAGGGCACTAGAGCATGATAGTTAATTTTATTAAAAAAATATTTTCTTATTTTATAAAATTTATTTTGGTTTTCTTTCCTAAAATAGAAACAACAAAAATAAAGCCTTTAAATAATGTTAAAGAAAAAAAAGAGGAAGTCTTTAAAAAAGATAAAAAAATTATCACCTCAATTCCAGATTCTAGAAGTGAAAAGACAATGTCTATTTTTAATTTTAAAAAAAAGAAAACAGAAAAACTATATAATTATTTAATTAAAACTAATAATGAAATAATTGAAATAAATAATGATTTAAAAGTCTTAATTGAGGAAATAATAAAAAACAAGAGTAAAATTGGATATACATATGAATTAAATATAATTGAAAAAAGAATTAAAACATTAAATGATGATTATCATTTACTAAAAAGAAAAAATTTTTTTAAAACATCAGACTTTCAAATAAAAGAATTAGATAAATTTAAATTACTAAAAAGTGATGCAACAATTAAAAGAATTATGAATGTATATAATTATATTAATAAAATTGATTTTAATTTTAAAAAAGAAGTAGATAAAGAAAAATCTGCAATTAAAAAAAACGAAGAAAAAGAAGTAAATAAAGAAAAATCTGCAATTAAAAAAAGTGAAGAAAAAGAACCAATAAAAGTTACTAGTTTTCAAAAACAAGTAACTGTAAATTCTAAGACAAAGATAGAAGAAATTAAGAAACCTAAAAAAGAAGAAACAAAAAATAAAAAAGTAATTAAAATTGAAGAAAAGAAAATAGTTAAAAAAGAGGAAGTTAAAAAACCAGATAAATATGATGATATATTTAATAGTATTGATAGTTGTTTAGAAACTATTAAGATAAACAATCGTATTAAAAAACAAACTAAAAAAGGAAAAAGAAAACTTTTCAGTTCACTTTTTTTCCTAGTATCATTTGCAAAGTCAATTCAATTAAAAATTAAACTCAACAGTATTAAAAATGAATTAAGACAGGAATATGTCGATTCAGTTAATATAAACAATACAATTCGAAATATGCGAAATATCGTCGAGGATGTAGAGTTAGAATATATTACTGTAAGTATTGAGCATTTGACTGATTTAAGTAAGACAAAGGATAAGACTATCGAAGTTAATTTAGATATTTTAGAGCAGATAAATACTTTAGAACAAGCACTTAATAATAAATATAGTAATGCTAAAACTTCAAGATTAATAGTAAGATTAAAAGAACTTAAAAGTAATATTGAATATCAAATGATTGAAATTCCGGAATTACAGAAGAAAAAGGAAAAGATTATTATATAGTTTGACTTTTTTCTTTTTTGATGTTAGTATAAACCTCGTTTTAGGGGTGTAAAATTTATGGAATATGTTGAGAATGGTCGCATTGAACAAAAATACTATATTAGAAATTATAAAGAATTAGAAGATAAAATTATTATTAATTACGCGAATAAATCAAATAGAACAGTAGATAAAAATAAAAAAAATCTTGAAAAGATTAATCAAAGATTTGAAAATCAATCTAATGCTATTATTGAAAGAAAAGAATATTTTAAAAATATTAAAGAAGTAGCAAGAAAAAGTGCAATACCTGGTGTATTAGGAGCTTCTTTCCTTGGTTCAATAGTAGGGCTCAGTTTTTATTTAGATGTTGAACTTTCAAAGTACGTTGTAATGTTCTTACCAGCATCTATAATATGGTCTTCGATTGATATAAATGAATATGTAAAAAATAACAGAAGTATAAAATTAGCAACTAAATTAGAGTTCTTTAAAGAAAACAAAGAATCGTTTAAAGAAAATGTTACTTATAATAATATTGAAAAATTTTCATTAAAAAAATTAAAAAAAATAAAAGAATCATTAGAAAAAGAGAACGAATTAGAACAAATTGACAAAGTAAAAGTTATATGATAGTATATAGCACAAATGGAGGGGTTTAAAGTGAAATATATAGAAAATAAAGAGGTTACAAAAGATCGTTTTGTTACAGGTTTCAGTGTTTTTAATAACGAAATAAAGGTTAAATTTGCTGATGGTGGCAAAATATTAGTTCAAGATAATAAAGTAAATCGTAAAAAAGTATTAGATAGAATGGATGCACAAGCTTTAGTTATTGCTAAAAAAGAGTCTGAATTAAAAAAAGAAAGTCTTAAAAATAAAAAGTTTATGCCTGTTAATATATCAGGTGTTGCTTTTACAGCTGGTGCTATTGCATTAGGTAGTACTATTAATTCACCACTTAGTGAAGTTTGTATAGCTGCTGGAGTTCTTGCGGGTGTTGGGGTTGGTTATAAAGCTTTAAAAACTATAAATAATAACAAAAAATTAGCGACTGCAACTAAAATTAAGTTTGCAATTGAACAAAAAGATTACTTAAACAATAACGTTAGACAAAGTAAAAATACTTTAAATGGTGTTTCTAGAAAAATTAAAAAAGCAGTTAGAAAACCAAATATAGATGGTGAAGCTATCGATATGAATGTTGTAAATGGATTATCTTTAGATGAATTAAAACAATTAAAGAATAATATTGAAAGAGAAAAAGAATTCGATTTCATTTATAAAACAAATGTTAATGAGCCAGAAAAAGCAAAAGAATTTAGAATTAAATAAATTCTTTTTTGTTGACAATAAATAATAAGTATGCTATTATTTATTTAGACACAAAGAGGTGTTTTTATTTTGGAAAAACACATATAATTTAGGTAGGTGGAATATGAAAAAATTAATAAAATTTTTTGTAAGTGTCAAAAAAGAAATGGCTAAAGTAAAATGGCCAACGAAAAAGGAACTATTTAGTTATTCAATCGCAACAGTTTCATTTATATTATTATTCGCGCTTTTCTTTACGTTAACTGATACAGTATTATCATTATTGAAAGTGTTATTTATTTGATGGAAAAAGAATGGTATGTAGTTAATACTTATTCTGGACATGAGAATAAAGTAAAAGAAAAGTTAGAAATGCGTGCGAATTCAATGGGAATGGAAGACTATATATTTAGAGTAATCGTTCCTGAACAAATTGAAATTGAAATAAAAGATGGAGTTCAAAAAGAAAAACTTAAAAAAATGTTTCCTGGGTATATTTTAGTAGAGATGATCATGTCAGATGATGCATGGTTTGTAGTTAGAAATACACCTGGTGTTACTGGATTTATCGGTTCTTCTGGTAAAGGGGCAAAACCTTTCCCGCTTACTCCACAAGAAGTAGACAAGATTTTATCATCGATGGGATTAAGTAGATTAGAGATTGCTAACGAGTTAAAAGATGGCGATTCTATTAAGATAATTGCTGGACCTTTTGCAAATATGTTCGGTAAAATTAAGACTATTGATTTAGAAAATCAAATACTAGAAGTTGTCGTTGATTTATTTGGTCAAGAGACAATTGTTGAATTAGGATTTACAGATATAGAAAAAAGTTAAAAAATATTAATATATATGGACAAATTAAAAATATTGTGTTAATATTTTAAGTGGCTATATTTATATATAGATAGATAGTGGGAAGCAGCGGAGCTTATAGAACCACAACGAAAAAGGAAGGAGAGTGTTTTTCGTGGCATTAAAAGTAACTAAAGTTATTAAATTGCAAATTCCTGCTGGCAAGGCTACTCCAGCGCCACCAGTTGGAACTGTATTAGGACCTGCTGGAATAAACTTACAAGAGTTTTGTACAAAATATAATGATGCAACTAGAGAGAACATGGGAGATATCTTACCAGTAGAAATTAAAATTTATGAAGATAGAAGTTTTGACTTTGTTATAAAAACTCCACCAGCACCTTTTTTAATTTTAAAATATGCAAACGTTAAAAAAGGAGCAACAAAAAGCGGAAGCGAAATTGTTGGAAGTATAACAAAATCACAAGTAAAAGAAATAGCAGAAATTAAATTACCAGATTTAAATTGCTATACCGTAGAAGAAGCAATGAAAATTGTTGAAGGTACAGCATTAAATATGGGAATTGAAGTTAAAAATTAATATCCCTGTGGAAGGGTAATCCGCTAAACCACAAAGGAGGAAAATATGAAAAAAGGAAAGAAATATGTAGAAGCAGCTAAGTTAGTTGAAAAAGCTAATTTATATTCGAAAGAAGAAGCAGCAAGTTTAGTTAAGAAAACATCGACAACAAAATTTGATTCTTCTGTCGAAATAGCAATCAGATTAAACTTGGATACAAAAAAAGCTGATCAACAACTAAGAGGAGCAATTGTTTTACCTAATGGAACTGGAAAAACTAAAAAAGTATTAGTTTTAGCAAAAGGAGATGCTGCAAAAGCAGCAACATCAGCAGGTGCTGATTTTGTTGGTGATGTAGATATGATTGCTAAAATTGAAAAAGAAAACTGGTTTGGTTTTGATAGTTTAATAGCAACACCAGACATGATGCCTTTATTAGGTAAATTAGGAAAGATTTTAGGACCTAAAGGTTTAATGCCAAATCCTAAAACTGGAACTGTTACACTTGATCCTGCTAAAGCGGTTGAGGAAGTAAAAAAAGGACGTGTTGAATATCGTACAGATAGTTTCGGTAACGTTCATGCTATCATTGGAAAAGTTTCATTTGACGAAAATAAATTGGTTGAAAATATGCAAGCTTTTGTTTCAATGATAATCAAATCTAAACCATCAACAGTAAAAGGTGATTATATAAAAAATATATCAATCTCTTCTACGATGGGTCCTGGTATTAAAATAGATCAAAATTCTTTTGACAACTAATACCAATTATGTTATAATCAAAATGTTGAAAAAATAGTACCGTAGACAGTAGGAGCTAATCGCTTAATATTTCCTACCGAGGAACGTTTCTTTTGAAGCCCTTGTACTACGTGTCCTTGGGCTTTTATTTGGTACTTTATGAGGAGGTGTAAAATGGCAAATGTTAATATAATCGAGAAAAAACAAGAGATTGTTAACGAGATTAAAGAAAAAATAAGCGACGCTTCATCGATTTTATTATTTGAATATAGAGGTTTATCTGTAATTGAAATGATGGAATTAAGAAGAAAATTAAAAGAAAGTGATACTGATCTTAAAGTATATAAAAATACTTTAGCAAACAGAGCTTTCAACGACAATAATTACGACATGAAGGATGAACTTAAAGGACCAAAAGCAATAGCATTTGGAACTGATGCAATAGCTCCTATTAAAGTTATATATGAATTTGCAAAAAAACATCCAGCATTAGTAATTAGAGCTGGTATTATCGATGGTAAAATTACCGAGATCGATACTTTAGAAAAATTATCGTCAGTACCATCAAGACAAGAGTTACTAACTATGTTAGCGTCTGGCTTAATGGCTACTGTAAAAGATTTTGCAATTTGTTTAGACTTATATAGTCAAAATTTAGAAAAATAAAAAAGAGGAGGAATTTAAAATGGCAAAGTTAAGTACAAAAGAAATAATTGAATCAATAAAAGAAATGACAATTCTTGAGGTTAAAGAATTAGTTGATGCTATGAAGGAGGAATTTGGTGTA
>JAQUGJ010000025.1:0-11566 GCA_028684255.1 Bacilli bacterium
TATATGCAAGTGAAGTCTTATATTTAACTTTAGCACAATTAAAATATGCGGGTTATGTCGATAGAGCAGTTGAAAATCCAAAAACAAATAAACCTTTTGCAAACTATATGACGTTTAAAATATCTTTGACTGGTAGAAAGTATAATTTCGAAATAGTTGAATCGACAATTGCGGATACTAAAGATAGAGTAGATAATATAATAACTTTAAAGGGAAATCCTGTTGAGGTATATAGTATGACAGGGGCTGGATATATTGATCCGGGTTATACAGCTAGAAAAGGTTTAGTTGATGCTACTGACGAGGTTAATGTTTCGGGAATTGTTAATTTATCTACAAAAGGTGTGTATCAAATAACTTATTCTTTGGGAGATACAAAGGTAATAAGAAATATAATAGTAAGATAATCTTACTTTTTTATTGCATAAAAATGATGAACTCATATAATGTAATGAGGTGATTTATGTATACTATTTATCAAGTAAGAAATGGTGATACTTTAGAAAGTGTTGCACAAAGATTTAATACAACAGCTGAATTTTTAAATACAATTAATGGATTTCCAAATGATTTTCAATTAGTTCCAGGTACTAATGTAATTGTTCCGGGCACACGAAACGAGATATTTTTTAAATATACGATAAAAGCTGGAGATTCTCTTTATTCAATTGCAAACCGATATGGTGTGAGTGTTGACAATCTAGCACTTTTAAACGGTCTATCAAAAGAAGAATATATCTATCCTAATCAAGAAATAATTATTCCACGTTCTGATGTAGGAATATTTATTACTAAAGAAGGCGATACTTTAGGTAGTGTCAGTGAACAACTGGGATTAACAAAAGATGACTTATTAAATCAAAATGCCAGCATATATTTGCAACCAGAACAATTAATAGTTTATAAAAAAGAGGAAAGTTAGTAAAAACTCTTTTTTTATTCTAAAAAAATGTTATAATTTATATGGTGGAAATATGAAAAAAGAATTATTAAAAATTATATTTTTATTTATAATGACAACAATGTTAGTAGGATGTACTAAAGGTAAATTAATAGAAATTGATTTTCAAGAACTTAATATTAAATTAGATAATAAAGAAAGTTTTGTTTTAGTAGTTGCTCGAGAGGATTGCTCACATTGTCAAAACTATAATAAAACTTTAAATCAATTGATAAACAAACATAATGTTGATATACATATAATAGATGTTTCTCTTTTAGAGGAAAGTGAAGAAAATATATTTACATCTTTGTTTTCTTTTCCAAGAGGTTTATCAACGCCAACAACTATATTTGTTGAAAATGGAAAAGAGACGACAACATATGATAGGATAACAGGAGCAGCAAGTTTAACAGAAGTTGTTTCAAGTTTAACGAAAAAAGGATATTTGGGGTGAAATCATGGAAAAAAATATAGAAGTTTTGGGTTTAGAGAAAGTTGAACAATCAAAAAAACAAGAACTCAGTGTTGTTGATATGTATGGTGAGAATTTAACTATCAAAACATACATTACTAATCCCGCAATTGCTCGTGAAGAGGAAATAAAAAAACTTATAATTGTACTTTTAACACCTGATAAGTCAGCTTTATTAGTAGGAAAGCCTGGTATTGGTAAAACAGCGATAGTGGAAGGTCTTTCATACATGATTCAAAGAAACGAGGTTCCTAATGCATTAAAGGGGTATACAATTATTAAGATAAACTCTACTTCTTTAATTGGAAAAATAACTGTTGATGGTAGAGAAGAAATGGTTATTAGTCTATTAGTCGATGAACTTAAAAAAATGAATAAAACAATAGTGTTTATAGATGAGGTTCACACTTTAATTGGTGGCACTAACGATGGCCCTATGGATTTAGCAAATATTTTAAAACCAGCTCTAGATAGAGGGGACGTTAAGGCAATTGGAGCAACAACTACAATTGAATATGATACTTATATTGTAAGAGACCGTGCTTTTTTAAGACGTTTTGACAGAATAGATGTTGAAGAACCAGACATTCCAACAACTGTAAAAATTTTAATGGGTTCTTTAGGACGTATTGAGAAAAAAACAGGAATAAAATTTAAATATAATGAATTTGTTATTGAAAAATTAGTTACATCGATTGTTGAAGCAACCAGTGAGTATAAGAGGGTTTATGGTTTAGCGGCTATGTACCCGGATGTGGCGTTTTCAATTTTAAATCAATCGTTTTCAAATGCTTTATTTGAAGATAAAGAAATGGTAGATCTTTTAGATGTTTACAATGCTATAAAACAAAGTAAAAGAATTTATCCTGATAGTATTATAAAAGAGTTAGATGCTTTCAGAATAAAATACAAAGATATGGCTGAAGAAGAAGGTATATTTTTACCTGTTGTAAAAATTGAGGAAGTAAAAACAACAGAATAATTTTAAATTGATAACAAAAAAAATATGTTATAATATATATAGATAGTGGTGATAAGATGAAAAATAACGATATGAAAAAACCTATAGGTAATTATGTTTTGCTTTTTTTAGCATCTATACTTACAATTTGGCTCTCTTGGTATGTTTTTAAAATGTATACAATATATTTAATTGAAAAAGATAATGTCTTGTCAAAATTCATTTCAGAAATAAGTTATGATGAACTACCTAACTATATTATGGATAATCCTAATGCAATAGTATATTTCAGTGCAAATGATAATAATAACTATACAGTTTTTGAAAAAGACTTTATGAATTACATAAAAGAAAATAATTTAATAAACGCTATTGTTTATTTTGATACAAAAAAAATTGAAGAAAATGATTTAGTAACTATCAAAGCAACATATTTTGAGGAAAATTTAACAAGCGCTAGTTTTGATATTTTCCCAAATTTAATTATTTTTGAAAACGGAAAAGTTATCGATATTTTATATAAGAATAAAAAGGACATAACATTAGAAGAAATAAAAAAAATTATAGAAAAGTATGAAGAAACCGATGATTAATATTGTTTTATATGAACCAGAGATTCCACAAAATACAGGAAACATAATGAGAACATGTGCAGGAACTGGATCAAGATTACATTTAATAGGTCCTTTAGGATTTATAATAAATGATAAAACAATTAAAAGAAGCGGTGTAAATTATGTTGATAACTGTGACTATGTAATATACGATGATTATGAAGATTTCAAAGCAAAAAATTTTGGAATTTTCTATTATGTTACAAGATATGGCAAACAACCACATAGTTCATTTGATTTTAGTAATAATAAAGAAAATATATATTTTATTTTTGGAAAAGAAAGTACAGGAATCCCTAAAAAAATATTAAAAGACAATTTAGAAACTTGTATGCGTATTCCAATGACTGATAAGATTAGAAGTCTTAATTTATCTAATTCAGTTGCAATAGTTCTCTATGAAGCACTAAGACAGCAGGGATATAATACATTATTAAAAACAGAACCATTTAAGGGTGAGGACTATTTAGAAAAATAATTCTTGAAAATCGTTAATAATAATGATATTATAAAAATAGAAAATAGGAGGAGTACAATGGAAACATGGATGATACTTGTAATAGTTGGTGTAATTGTTGTAATGGCTATTATCGGTTATTTTGCAGAAAAAACTGATTTTGTGGCTATAAAACAAGCAAGTGATGAGCGAAAAGCTAAAAGAAACGAAGAATTAGCAAAAGTAAGGGAAGAAAAAAGACTTAAAAAAGAAGAAGAAGAGAAAATCAGGGAAGAAGCAAAAGAAAAAATTAGACTTGAAAAAGAAGAAGCAAAAAACAAAAAATTAACTGATGACAATTCTTTAGAAGAAACAAAACAAAAAAAGCTTTCCAAAGAAGAAAAGAAAAAAGCTAAGGAAGAAGAAAGATTAGCGCTTAAAAAAGAAAAAGAAGAGAAGAAGCAAGCCGCTTTAATGGCTAAAGCAGAAAAGAAAAAAGTTAAGGAAGAAAAAGATGATTTCAATCCAATAGAAAATATTGTTTCAGAACCGGTAATAGAAGAAACTAGACCAACAGTAGAAGAATTTGTTATTTCAGAACCAGTTGTTGAAATGCCGGTAGAAACAATCGAACCTGTTCAACCGATTAACCCTGTGCCAACGGTTCCTAATTATGAAGAACTAGAGGTTTCTCCAACTATACAAGAAGACATAGTAACAGAGATTCCTGCAGTTGAACAATTAAATACGGAAGTAATTAGTCCTTCAGAACCAGAGCAACTTAATGTATCTGAGTTAGAACCAGAGCAACTTAATGTATCCGGACCTGAAATAATTGAACTTCCTGAACAAAATGAGGAAAATAATACAACAAAATCTTCTGAATCTGAAGAAGATGTATGGAAGTTTTAAGATGCTTAAAGCATCTTTTTATTTTTTTAAAAACAAAATAGAAAAAAGTATAAAAATGTGCTATAATTTTATAGAGATTTGGAGGATAACATGAGTGTAGATGAAATATTAGATTTATTTATAAAATTAATAGACGTACTTATCTCTTGGATGGTATTCTATTTTATATTAAAAAACTTAAGAAAAAATGTAAAAATGATATTATTATTTAAAGGAGTATTTATAGTTTTAATACTAAAATTACTAAGCGATTGGTTAGGATTAGTAACTATTAATTTTTTGATGGACTATGTAATCGAATGGGGACCTATTGGATTAATTATTGTGTTCCAACCTGAAATAAGAAATGTTTTAGAACAATTAGGAAGAAGTCAACTATTAGGTCGTCATAAGGTTTTAACTGTTGATGAAAGAGAAAAAGTTGTATATGAAATTGTAAATGCGTTTGAATATATGAAAAAAATGCGAATCGGAGCATTATTAGTTATTGAAAAAGATAACAGTTTAGTAGAATATATCGAAAAGGGCAAAAAAATTTACTCTGATATTAGTTCTGAATTGATTATCTCAATATTTTGGCCGAATAACCCATTACATGATGGTGGTGTAATTGTTCAAGGCGATAAAATAACTTGTGCTGGGGCAGTTTTTCCAACTAGCGACAGTGTTAGAATAAGTAAGAGACTAGGAACTCGTCATAGAGCGGCTTTAGGAGTTGCTGAAGAAACAGACTGTATTTCTTTGATAGCTTCAGAGGAAACAGGACGTCTATCTATAGCACTCCGTGGGGAATTACATTACAATTTAACATTAGATGAATTTAAATTAATGATTCTGGAGGAACTTAGACCTAAAAAATCTATAGAAAGTGAGGAATTATTAGATGAAGAAGATATTGAAAGTAATTAAATCACTTTTCATAAACATTAGAAAAATTATAGAAAAAACGATTGTTATACCAATTACTAAATTAATATTAGGAATTACTAATAAAATAACAAATTCTAGTAAAACAATTGAAAATTGGTTATCTAAAACAAATACTTTGTTATTTGTATCATTATTTATAGCGCTATTGCTTTTTGTAGTAATAGATCGCAAAATCATTACATATGCTCAAAGTTCTGCTGAAGTATTAAAGTCACAACCAGTAACAGCTATATTTAATAGAGAAGCATATGTAGTTGAAGGTTTACCAGAAACTGTAGATATTACCTTAGTTGGTAGCAAAGTAAATCTTTTTATTGCAAAACAATCACCCTCACCTGATATTACTGTTGATTTAACAGGTTTAAAACCAGGACAACATAAGGTTTCAATAAAGTATACTCAATCAATTTCTGATTTGGAATATACAATAAGTCCTTCTGTTGCAACAGTTATAATTTATGATAAAGTATCTGAAACAAAGAGTTTAACAGTCGATGTATTAAATAAAGACATGTTAGATTCAAAATTAGTTATCGATGACATTTCAGTTAATGTTGATAAAGTAATTGTTAAAGGTGCAGAACATCAATTAGCAAAAGTGGCATCTGTTAAAGCATTGGTGGATATAAATAATTTAGTATCTCAAGAAACAGGAATACAAACTATGAAAGACATAACATTAAAAGCTTATGATATTAATGGTAGTGTAGTTGATGTTGAGATTGTTCCAAGTAAAGTAGATGCTGATATAACTATTTCTTCGCCAAGTAAGGAATTAACGATAAAAGTAATTCCAATTGGTCAAGTAGCGTTTGGAAAGGCAATAAAAACTATTGAAGCAAGTGCAACTAAAGTAGTGGTATATGGTTCTTTAGAAGTCTTAAAAGATTTAAATTATATTGAAGTTCCAATCGATGTTGAAGGATTAAAAACAGATTTAATAGGAACAAAACAAGATTTGATCAAACCTACTGGTATAAGATCAATGTCAGTAAGTAGTATTACAGTTGACATAAAATTAGATACTGTAACCGATAAAGATATTACTGATGTTAGAATTGACTTTAGAAATCTTAATGATTCGTATCGCGCTAATGCTGCAACGGTAGCAGATGAAACGGTAGTAATCAATGTTAAAGGTGTTGAATCGGTATTAGAAAAAATCACTTCTGAATTTATAAATGCTTATGTTGATTTAACAGGATTAACTGAAGGTGTACATGAAGTAGAGGTAAAAGTAGAAGGTTCTGACAATCGAGTTCAATATCTTTCTAAGAACAAAAAAATAGCTGTTAAGATAACAAAAAAATAACAAGAAATTGTTATTTTTTTAATCAGTTATATGGTTGAATAAAATACCTATGTTTATTATTCCGGCAATAGCAACTAAACTATATACTATTCTTGCTAAAGTTGTCATCTCTCCAAATAAAAATGATACTAAATTAAAATCCAACAAACCGACAAGTCCCCAGTTTATAGCACCAATAATTGTAAAAACCAGGGCTATTTTTTGTAAAGTTTCCATATATTCTCCTTTCACTTCTATAATTATTTTATACAGAAAAATATTAATTATTCAGTTAATACAATAAAGTTTATAAAAAAAGGTATAAAAAACTTCATTTATCGTATAATTTATTGAAATACAAAATGAGGTGGAAAATGAAAAAAATATTATTTAGTATATTATTAGTTTTTTTATTGGTAGGATGTGGAAAGAAAGATGTCGATGATGTTTTTTCAAAATTAGAAAAAAAAGTATCTTCGTCTGATGGCTATTATTTAGAAGGAACACTAGAAATGGTCAATAATGAGACCACATATATTTATGATGTCGATGTTTCATATGAAAAAGAAGAAAAATTTAGAGTAAGTTTAAAAAATCAAACGAACGATCATCAACAAGTTATCCTGCGTAATGAAGATGGAGTTTATGTAATAACGCCATCATTGAATAAAAGTTTTAAATTCCAAAGTGAATGGCCATATAATAACTCACAAGCTTATTTGCTCCAAACGCTGTTAAAGGATATAAAAAATGATCAAGAAAAAACCTTTGAAAAAACTGATGATAATTATATATTTACTACAAAAGTAAATTATTCGAATAACAAAGATCTAACAAAACAGAAAATATATATCGATAAAAATATCAATTTTGAAAAAGTTGAAGTATTAAATAATGAAGATATTGTTCAAATAAGGATGGTTTTTGAAAAGATAGATTTAAAGAAAAATTATGAAAATGAATATTTTGCATTAGAAAAAAATATAGAAACTACTTCGACGACATCTGCAGTTACTAAAATCGAAGATATTATATATCCGATGTATTTGCCTAAAAACACTACTTTGACAAGTCAAAATAAAGTGGCAAAAACAAACGGCGAAAGAGTGATATTAACGTTTGGTGGCGATTCTTCTTTTACATTTGTTCAAGAAACAGCAACTATTGAAGATGAATTTACAACAATTCCAATGCATGGGGAACCAACTTTCTTATACGATTCGTTTCTAGCGCTATCTACTGATTCAGCTAGTTGGGTAAGTAATGGTATAGAATATTATATTTTCTCTTCTGATTTGTCTGAAGATGAATTAGTGAAAATAGCGTCATCAATTAATTTGTTACCAGTTATAAAATAGATTTTTATCTATTTTTTCTTTTTAGTTGCCCCGACTAAAAAAATCGTGATATAATTGTGTAGGTGATATTATGAGTAAAGTACAAATTAAAAAACAAAAACCAAAACAAAAGGAAATAAAAGCAGAAAAAATAACAAATCCAAACCAAATAGATATGTTAGTTAAAGTTGTTTTAGCAATTGTCTTAGTATTAGTGGCTTTTTACGTGTTGACTCTTTTTATAAAGAAAGAGGAAGATATACCTAATGATTCAGAAGGTGATGTGACAATTTCATATTCGACAATATTATTTAGTAATTTATTATCTAAAGAAGGAACATATTACGCTCTAGCAATATCTGATGATGACTTAAATAAAGATTTATATAATGCTTATTTATCTGTTTATTCATCAAAGGAAAAATCATTAAATTATTATATGATAGATTTAGATGATACCTTTAATAAAGGATATATTTCTGATAAGAGCAATTTAAACACAGATAAAATAAACGAATTAAAAATAAGTAGAACAACCTTATTTAAAATTAAAAACAAAAAGATAGAAGCATACTATGATAATAAAGACACGATAGTAGAGCATTTAAAAATGATAACAGAGTAAGAGGTGAATTATGGCTAATATTTCAAAAATAGATAAAAATAAGAAAAAAGCAACAAAAATCGAAGAAAATAAAGCTTCATTTGGAACAATTGAGGTAATAGGATTAGTTTTAATTACCTGTATAGTATCTTTAGTTTTTGGCTATTCCCTTAATTTTTTTTCACGTCAAAATAATGAAAAATATGTAGCGGTTGATGAAACGTTACAAGAATTTATAACAAATTATAACGAAGTGGTTGATAATTATTATGGCGATCTTTCAAAAAAAGATTTGTTGGAGGCTGCTTTTAAAGCAATATTATTAGAAATTGATGATAAATATACAGGCCTAATTGATATGGAGAACAATTCCGTTAAAATCTCCTTGGATGGAGAATATCAAGGAATAGGAATAGAAATAAAAACTGATAAAGAACAAAACATTGTGGTAAATAAAATTTTTGAAAATAGTCCGGCTTCTCAAGTTGATATAAAACAAGGAGATATAATAACTAAGATAAATGAAACTGTTATTGATAAATTCTTTGCTTCTCAAGTTTCTGAACTAATATCTGTACAAGGGGATAATGAATTCACTCTAGAATTAAAAAGAAATAACAATACGTTTTCTGTAAAACTAAAAAGAGGCAAAATTGAATTAAACCCAGTAGTCCATAAAATGATTGAAGAAGATAATGCTAAAATAGGATATATTAAATTAAAAATATTTTCTGCTAACTCTTATAATTTTTTTGAAACCGCTTTAAAAGAATTAGAAAATAAAAAGATGGAAACATTAATCATAGATTTAAGGGATAATTCTGGAGGACAATTATTTGCGACAGAAAATATTATGGATTTGTTTGTAGATTCCTCTAAGATTGTTTATCAAATTAAAAAGGATAATAAAATCAGCAAAACATATTCAGATGGCAAAGAAACTAAAAAATATCCAATAGTTGTATTAACAAATGGAGAAAGTGCATCGGCATCAGAAATGTTAACAGGAATGTTAAAAGATAATTTGGATGTTTATATTGTGGGTGAAAACACTTATGGTAAAGGAACTGTTCAAGACGTTAACTCATTTGGGGATCTAAGATATAAGTATACTTCAATGGAATGGTTAACTCCTAAAGGAACCTCAGTTAACGAAGTAGGCATAAAACCTGATTTAAAAGTAACTGCCAGTCAAGAATATATAAAAAATCCAACTTCTGAAAATGACAATCAGTTACAATCAGCAATTGACTATATAATAGGAAAGCGATAATACGCTTTTTTTTATTTTTGTGTTAAAATAATGTATAATGAAAAAGAAAAGAGGTATACATGGAAAAGATAATGACGGGTGAAAAATTTCAAATTCAATGTTATAAGCATAACGGAAATATTCATAGAGCTTGGGATGAAGCTACTTTTTTAGAAGAAACAGATGAATATTTAGTTTTTGCTAATTACAAAACACAAGTAATAAGAGCAGAGGGGATATCTTGGAAAACAAAAGAACCGGCAATAATGTATTTCTTTAAAAAGAAATGGTACAATATAATAGCACAACTTAAAAAAGATGGAATATATTATTATTGCAATATAGCGAGTCCCTATATAATAGAAGAAAATACAATCAAGTATATTGACTATGATTTAGATTTAAGAGTTTTCCCGACTGGTGAATATAAGATCTTAGACAAATTGGAATATGAATACCATAAAAAAATATTAAATTATTCTGATGATTTAGATGTTATTGTCAGAGCTTCTTTAAATAATTTAATTAAAGATTATAAGAAAAAAGCTTTGATGTTTGATAAAGATTCTAATTACAAATATTATCAACAATATAAAAAGATAGTTAATAAAAAGATTAATAATTAATAATTAATTGCATATATTATAAAGAATTAAAAAAATTCAAAAAAATGCTTGACAACAATTCTTCTAGATGTTATATTATTTGTGCTTTTAAAGAAAACGCATGTCAAATTTTACGTTTTTGCAAAAAATGTAAAAAAAAAGCAAAAAACCCTTGACTTAGTTGAAGTGTTTTGGTATATTATTAATGCGTTGCAAAAAAGCAACAGGATGATCTTTGAAAACTGAGCAAAATGTCAATTCAAATAATTAGTCAGGAAACAATTTTTACAAAAAAATTATTTTTTTTTGGAGAGTTTGATCCTGGCTCAGGATGAACGCTGGCGGCATGCCTAAGACATGCAAGTCGAACGAAGTGGTCCATTGAGAATAGAGTGCTTGCACAATATTTGATTTGGGTTACCACTTAGTGGCAGACGGGTGAGTAACACGTGGGTAACCTACCCCAAAGACTAGGACAACAGTTGGAAACGACTGCTAATACTGGATAATTCGTAAATGGACAACTATTTATGCTAAAAGGAGCTTCGGCTTCACTTTGGGATGGGCTTGCGGCGTATTAGCTTGTTGGTGAGATAATGGCTCACCAAGGCAACGATACGTATCCGAGCTGAGAGGCTGATCGGACACACTGGGACTGAGACACGGCCCAGACTCCTACGGGAGACAGCAGTTAGGAATATTCGTCAATGGGGGAAACCCTGAACGAGCAATGCCGCGTGAGTGATGAAGGTCTTATAGATTGTAAAGCTCTGTTGTAAAGGAAGAAACCTTATCATAGGTAATGATGATAAGCTGACGGTACTTTACCAGAAAGCCCCGGCTAACTACGTGCCAGCAGCCGCGGTAATACGTAGGGGGCAAGCGTTATCCGGATTTATTGGGCGTAAAGGGTGTGTAGGTGGTTTGTTAAGTTTGAAATCTAAGCCTGAGGCTTAACCTCAGTTCGTTTCAAAAACTGGCAGACTTGAGTGCAGTAGAGGCAAGTGGAATTTCTAGTGTAGCGGTTAAATGCGTAGATATTAGAAGGAACACCAGTGGCGAAGGCGACTTGCTGGGCTGTAACTGACGCTGAGACACGAAAGCGTGGGGAGCAAATAGGATTAGATACCCTAGTAGTCCACGCTGTAAACGATGAGTACTAAGTGTCGGGAAACCGGTGCTGAAGTTAACACATTAAGTACTCCGCCT
>JAQUGJ010000125.1:0-2768 GCA_028684255.1 Bacilli bacterium
ATAAATCAGGAAGATCTTGATGATTATATTAATGCCTTACATCCTCTGTTAGCAAAACTAAAAAGAAAAAAAGCAAGAGTAAGAGCTAAACAAAAATTTTCATATTTTACAGAAATATTTTATTCATCAATATATAAAAATTATCATGATAAATTAAAAATAGAGATAGCGGTTAATAGATTTAAAAAAATACAAAAAACTGTTGAAAAAAACAATGAAGATATAAAGAATATGTTGCTCCGTTTAGAAGAACTCAAAAAGGACAATGAAAAAAACAAAGAAAAAAATACCCGTATTTTAAATGGATATAGTCCAGAAGAAGTAGAAAAAGTAAAAGCAGAGTTAGAAAAAATAAATAATTTGACTGAACAAATGCAACAAAATTAATTTTTTGTTGTATTTATTATATTGAAAGGAAAAGATGTATGAGAAGTAAGGGTTTTACACTAATCCAATTAATAGGGGTTATTTTAATTACAGCATTAGTATCGTTTGTTACAACCTCAATATTTGTTACAGTAATTCAAAAAGCAAAGAAAGAAGCGTTTATAAGTAATATCGATAATTTGGTCGATTCTTTTGATTTATTAATTAGAAAAGAAGAGTCTTTTGGTAATGAAATAGACAATATCGATATTAACAACGATAAATTAAAAGATGATAAAAATAATTTTATCAGTGGACACTTAAAATACAATGATCAAAAACAAATTGAAGTAAGTTACGTAAGTGATGGTGCTTATTGTTTAAATGGTGTTAAAGATAATTATGAAATTAAAAATGGAAACTGTGCCTATTTAGATGAAACTCCACCAGTAATTAATAGTATTGGTGTTATTTTTGATGATGTTTCAATTAAAATCATCATAGATGCTAAAGATATTGAATCGGGGATTTTAAAATATGAATATAGTCTAGATAATGAAAAATGGATAGAAACTGATAGTAATTTTACAATTGATAATTTAGAAAGTGGAGTAGAATACACTATCTACATTCGCATTACTAATTACAATGGTCAAGTTATAACAAAAACAATCAAAAGAATTACTTCTAGTATTCCATATGCAAAACTTGATATTGAACCTGAAGAGTGGTCAAAAGAAAAAAATGTTACAATAACATTTCCGGAAGGAAACTACACTTATCAATATTTAAGAGAGAATGATAAGTGGGTAACTAGTAAAGAAAGAATTGTAGAATTTAGAATTAATAAAAAAACTTATATAACTACTAAAGTTATAAATAAAAATGGTAAAGAAGCAATATTAACTTATAATATAGAAAAAATAGATAATGATATTCCAACTTGTAAGATAGAAATTGAGAACAAGGATGTTTGGGAAAAAGAAAAAATCTTAAAAATAACAGGTAGTGATGATGGACAAATATATGGAATAGTTTTACCGAATGAAGCGGAGTATAGTTTAAACGATAAGGTATTTTATCGTGTTTTTGAAAACGGAATATATACAGCTCTTGTAAAAGATATGTTTGGTAATACTAATACTTGTAGTACCAAGGTAGAAACAGTTGATTCAACAGCGCCAACTAATGTTACAGCAGCAGTTATAGGTAGAACTCAAAATAGCTTAACTGTAGAAACAAGTGCTTTAGATTTAGAGTCGGGAATTTTAAAATATGAATATAGTATTGATGGTAATGAATTTGTTTTAGGTAAAAATAAACATGAATTTAAAAACATTACTAATGAAAAAAGTAATATTAAAGTAAGAGTTACAAACAATGCTTTATTATCGACTACTTTTGAGTTTGAAACAATTGAAAATGAAAAACCTAATTTTTTAATAAATGAATCAGGATGGAGTACAGAAAAAATTGTAACAATAACTTTCCCTGAAAAAAAGGAAGGTTATGTATATCAATATAATAAAAATGGTTCTGAATGGATAAATGTAGAAGGAACTATAACTCAATTAAAGTTTAATGAAAATGGTTATGTTGTTGCAAAAATAACTAAAAACGGTCAACTAACATCGACAACTTCTTTCAACGTAAATAATATTGATACAACTGCACCAACTAATGTAAAAGCAGAAGTAACTGCTAAAACAAAAAACACAATAACTGTTACAGCATCAGGAATTGATTTAGAATCAGGAATTTTAAAGTATGAATTTAAAATTGATGATGGTCATTATATATCAAGTAAAAACAACGTTTATACTTTCGAAGGAGTAACAGAAAGGGTACACAAAATAAATGTAAAAGTAATTAACAGAGCGGGTTTAGAACAAGAAGCTTTAGAAATTACTTCGACACCAGATATTGATTTAAATCCTAAAGTAGTAATAACACCTAATGAATGGTCAAAAGAAAAGACAGTAACAATAACATTTGTAGAAGGATTTAAAAACGAGTATAGAATCAATGATGGAAAGTGGATCAATGTTAATAATAAAGTTGTTTTAACTCTAAAAGAAAATGGTTTTGTTTCAACTAGAGTATCAGATGGGAATACGATTTTAAATAACTTAACCGTAGATATCAACAAAATAGATAATACTTTACCTACTTGTAATTTTGAAGTAGAAAATAAAGATATATGGACAACTGAAAAAAACATTAAAATTCAAGCAAATGATGCCGATAGTGGAATATATGGTGTGATATTACCAACTGAAGAGGAATACACAACAGGTTCATCATTTAATTATAAAGCTTTAGAAAATAAAACATATTCTATAACCGTAAAAGATAATGCTGGACTTACTAGAAAATGTTTTATAGATATCACTAAAATTGAT
>JAQUGJ010000026.1:0-11317 GCA_028684255.1 Bacilli bacterium
TTAAATAACATAACTAGACTATAGAAATATAGTTTTTTATGTCCGCGTAGCTCAGTAGGATAGAGCGAGTGCCTCCTAAGCGCTAGGCCGTTGGTTCGATTCCAATCGTGGACGCCAGGTTGACTTAAAAAGTCTTCAAATCAAATGATTTAAGGCTTTTTTATTGCAAAAAACAAAATAAAGTATTATAATTTTATCTATTATGTAGTAAAATTAAATGGATAGCTCTTGCTGTAGAAAAGAGGTATATAGTATGTTTAAAAAAAAACCAGTATTTTATATTAAATTTATACTGTTTTTTATATTTATTTTAACATTTCTATATATTGTAAATAGACCATATAAAGTAGAGATTAATTACAACAATCTAGATTTAAATAATGTTAACAAAATAATGATTGTAGCTCATCCAGATGATGAAACAATATGGGGTGGGGGACATTTAATTGAAGATAATTATTTAGTTGTATGTGTTACATGTGGTAGTAATAAAATAAGAACTTATGAATTTAAAAAGGTAATGAAAATTACTAAAGATAATTACATTATGTTGGGTTATCCTGATAAAAGAAACGGTAAACTAGATAATTGGGTAACTATAGAAGACAATATTTTCCACGACTTAGAATACTTAATCGATATGAAACATTGGCAAGATATAGTAACCCATAATCCAAATGGTGAATATGGTCATTATCACCATAAAAAAATAAGCGATATAGTCACTTATTTAGCAGCCCCTGATCAACTTTACTATTTTGGAACATATTATTCAAAGAGAAGTTATGATAAACTACAAACACCATTACTACGTCTAAATGATGAAACATATGAAATAAAGGTAGAAAAATTAATCGAAGTCTATAAAACACAAAGATTCATTAAAAAGACATTTTCCCAAATGTTTCCACATGAAAACTGGATAAGATCAACAGATTGGAACTAATTTTACATTTTTTTAATTTGTGCTATAATATCAAACGAGGTGGAGAAATGGCTACTAAAATAGAGAATAGTCAATTTAGAAAACAAGTTTGTGAAAATATGGAAGTATATGCTAAAGCATATTTAGATACTGACATAAAAACAGATATATTAGAAACAGAAGCAGTCATACTAGATTCAATTAACTATTTAGGAGAACCAATTGATTATAAAACTTTCTATGATATACTTAGAAAATTCGATATCAAAACTACTATGTTAGATCCAGTATTATTACTTGAGTTTATAAAAGATGAATATCGTCAATATTATGAAGATGGTATTGTTAAAAACATATTAAAAAACAAAGATTGTTATGCTTGTACAGAATGCTTATACTTTGATGAAGAAGATTCAGTAGATATACTAAATAGCTACTTATCTTATATTTCTAGGGTTAATAACTTAGAAGAAGATATCGAAAAATCTAACAATTCAAAAGTAAAAAAAATAGAAAGAAGATTACGATAATAATCTTTTTTATTGCAAAAAAATCTAAATCAGATATAATTAGTTTAAGCCGATTTAGTTAAGGGGTATAACAGACCCATGGTAAGGGTCAGTGAACAGTTCAACTCTGTTAATCGGCACCATATAGTTAATTACTTGTACTTTTTGTGCAATTTTTTTTATGGTATAATAATTTTAGGAGGGTTTTAGAATGAAACAAGAAATATTAGATATAATATCAATGTCATGGGCAAAAGAAACGTGTTATCCTGGATCACAGGATAGTTGGAGTGATTCTAATCCGAGTTTAGGGCAATGTGCAATTACTTCTCTTGTTGTTAATGATTTTTGTGGTGGAAAAATAATGAGATGTATGGTAGATGAAATAAGTCATTACTATAATTTAATAAATGGTCATGTAATAGATTTAACTGTAGACCAGTTTGAAGGGATTATTCCAGAGTATGAAACTGGTGAAAAAAGAACTAGAGAGTATTTGTTATCAAATGAAGACACAAAAAACAGATATAAAAAATTATTAATAAATGTAAAAAATAATTTTATAAGATATGGAACCGCAGATTATAGATTAAGAGACATAGATAATAATCAATATATTTCTAAAATACCAGGGACATTTGGTGGAAATGAAAAGTTAAAAATATATGGAAAATTTGATTGCTCAAGCGCATTATATTGGATATCAAAAGGACAATATGTTAATAATAGAGTGTTCTTTCCTGATGAAGAATCGGCTATTGCAGCAGGATATAGACCTTGTGCTAGATGCATGAAAAAGGAATATAAATTGTGGAAACAAAATCAAATATAATTATCTAATAAAGAGTGAGTGAAAATGCTCATTTTTTATTATGAAATCGGCCAGGAATGAGCGACTGGAAATAATTAGGAATAGACTTTTAAAAAGGGTTGTAATATGCTTGTTTTGACAACGAGGAGCAGTTCAAATAGGAACACCTCATGGCATCCACTAGTTAATTACTTGTACTTATACAAGTTTTTTTGAATTGTGATATAATTATTTTGGGAGGGTTTTATGATAATAAGATATAATGATTATGAAAATATTATTCCAGAAATAGAATTAGAAAAAATACTTTCATCAGATAAAATAGAATTAGTGTTAGAACCTAAAAATAAAAAGTGTTTATTTTTACTTGGTATTATGTTTGCAGCAGGGAAACCTATTACAATTTTAAATGAAGAAACACTAAATTTAAACGAAACAACTAAATCATTTTCTATAATGCCTTATGTTTGGAGTAAGATAGCAGATGATAATTTTCCAAGTAAGGATTTTTCAAATGTTAAAACTGAAATGGATAAAAGGATAGAAAATATAAAAAGATTAGGGGTAACATTAGCACCAATAGAAAATAATCCAATAGAAAACAAAATATTTTTAATATGTCCTGTAAGAAATGCTAGTTTAGAAACAATAAGATGGATAGAAGATTTTGTTTTTGATAAAGAAAGTCATAATATAATAATACATGCTCCACACTTGCATACTGTTCAAACAGATATGTTTGGTGGTTATACAATATGCTTACAAAATGAAAAAGCATTAGCATCATCATCAGAAATAGATTTATATTATGATCAAAGCAGCACAGGGAGTGTATTTGATCTGGGAGCAGCATATTATTTTAAAAAACCATTAATATTATTGAATAAAGAAGAGATAGAATTTGTTGAAAATGATTTTATAGATAATATAATTAATAATTGGCCTTATAAGAAACAAACAAAATCATTAATACTTAAGAAATAATAATCAAAAATGACTAGAAATAATTAGAAATAGACTTTTAAAAAAGTTGTGCTATGCTTGTTTTGTCAGTGAGGATTAGTTTAAATAATAACAAAGAGTGGCACCATAATGATATAAAATATTTTATATAAAGTAAGGATGTTTATGTATAAAAAAGTATATGTTGAAATCACTAATATTTGTAATTTAAAGTGTAGTTTTTGTATTAAAAATAAAAGAAAAGAAGAGTATTTAGAACTTGAAAAATTTGAACTAATTTTAGACAAATTAAAAGATCATACTAAATATTTATATTTTCATATTTTAGGTGAACCTTTAATGCATCCTTTAATTAATGAATTCATTTCTAAGGCTTCTTTAAATTATTTTGTTAATATAACTACCAATGGTTATTTAATAAATAAAATCAAAGATAACAAAAATATCAGACAAATAAATATATCTCTACATAGCTATGACAAAAAATATAATATTTCTTTAAATGAATATATGAATAATATATTTAATACAATTGATTCTTTAAAAACAAACACATATATATCTTTAAGAATATGGTTAAAAAACAAATATAGTGAAGAAATATTAAATATAATTGCTCAAAGATATAACAAAGAGATAATAAGCAATAATGAAACCTTAGAAAAAAACGTTTTTTTATGTTTAAATAAAAAATTTATATGGCCTGATTTAACTAATAAATTTGAAGAAGAAAATGGTACTTGTTATGCTCTAAAAGATCATATTGGAATATTAGTAGATGGTACGATTGTGCCATGTTGTTTAGACACTAAAGGAGATATACCTTTAGGCAATATTTATAAAGATGAAATAGATATAATTATTCAAAGTAAACGTTACAAAAAAATGTTAAATGGGTTTAAAAATGATAAAAAAGTAGAATTACTTTGTAGAAAATGTAATTTTTTATAAAGTAATTATTTTATTTAATCAATAAGTATGATAAAATAAGTCTATAATAAAGATGTGGTGATTAGATGACAAATAGAAAATATTCAATAATTATTTTTTTTGTTTCGATAATAACTGGAATTGTATTATTAATGACAGATTATTATGGATTAATTAAGAAAAATGAATTAGATAGTACTGCTAAAGTAACTTATATTGAGCAAAATAGTTATAATAATATATATGAACCAACGTATTATTATCTAATACAAAATAATGAATATTCTTGTTATTCTAAATCAAATGGCTTTTTTAAGAAAGTTGAAAAAAATCCAAAAGTATATTACGATTCTAAAGATCCACTAGATTGTTTAACATCTTATGATACATATTTAGGGTGGTATGACTATTTAACAATATCTTTAGTAATACTTCTTTTTATTATAAGTATTATTTCAATAATTATCAGTTTTCGAAAGAAAGATATTTAAGACCTATTTTTTTTTAACAAAACAGTTAAAAAACTTTGCCTTTTTATTAAATATATAGTATAATTATCGTAGATTGTAGGTGAGGTCTATTGAAACATATTTATAGCAGTATAGATATTGGCTCAGATACAATTAAAATTGTTGTATGTGAGTTATATAATAATAAAATAAATTTACTAGCGGCAACATCTACAAAGTCAAAAGGAATTAAAAAAGGCCTTATTACTAATGTAGAAGAAGCTACTATTAGTATAAAAAATGCTTTAGATGATATAGAATCAATGTTAGGAGTAAAAATAAAAAAAATCCTTGCTTCAGTACCTAGTTATTTTGCAGATTTTGACTTTGTTAAAAGTTCAATAACAACTAAAAATGAAGAAAAAACAGTTACTGATCAAGATATTTTAGATTTATTACAACAAGCAGCTGCTAATAAAGAAAACCCAAATAAAGAAACTGTAGCAGTACTTCCAATTGATTTTAAGGCAGATGAAAAAACAATTCAAACAAACTTAGTAGGAACACTCTGTAATGAATTAACAATGCGAGCAATACTAGTCAATACCCCGAGAAAAAATATCTATTCAGTATTAAGCATCCTTGAGAATATTGGAGTAGAAGTAGTTGATATAAGCATTAATTCAATTGGTGATATTCATACATTTAAAAATAAAGAGATAGATAAACAATTAGGAGTAATCATCAATATTGGTGGTGAAACTACTACTGTTTCTCTTTATAATAAAGGGATAATCGTAAAGAGCACAATTATTGGTATGGGTGGTAATCACATTAGTAACGATATATCTTATATCTATAAAGTATCAACTAATGTTGCTGATAAAATAAAAGAAAAATTTGCACTTTCTTATAAAAGATATGCAAACCCTAATGATTTTTTTGAAGCAGAAACTACTTATAACGAAATTATTAAAATTAATCAATTCGAAGTTTCCGAAATTGTTATGAGAAGGGTAGAAGAAATACTCAATTTAGCAAAAAAAGAAATAAACATATTAACAAATAAAGATTTACAGTTTATAATAGTAACTGGTGGAACTAGTGAATTAGAAGACTTTCAGTATATGCTAGATGATGTTTTCAATAAACAAGCAAGCGTAGGTAAAATAAAACTTATGGGAATAAGAGATAATAAGTATTCTAGTGCATTAGGAAACATACTTTATTTTATTAATAAATTAAGATTAAAATCAAAAAATTATACGATGTTAAGTGAAAATGATATCGAAAATATTTCAACTGTTAAAAAGAATATCGTTTCAAGAGAATCGATGTTAGGAAAAGTTTTCGGATACTTTTTTGGGGAATAAGGGAGGAAATTTATGTTAGGATTAGAAATGGATCAATTAGCAAAAATAAAAGTAATAGGAATCGGTGGCGGTGGTAACAATGCCGTTAATCGAATGATAGAATCTGGTTTAAAAGGTGTAGAATTTATAGTAGCTAATACTGATTTACAAGTTTTAAATGTATCAAAAGCCGACATTAAAATTCAAATTGGTTCTAAATTAACAAATGGTTTGGGAGCAGGTGCCAACCCACAAATAGGGAAAGAAGCTGCTTTAGAAAGTAAACCTGAAATTGAAGCTGCTTTAGAAGGAGCAGATATGGTTTTCATTACTTGTGGTATGGGTGGTGGAACTGGTACAGGTGCTGCACCAATAATCGCGGACATTGCCCAAGAGATGGGTGCTTTAACTGTAGGAATTGTTACTAAACCTTTCAGTTTTGAAGGCAAAAAAAGAATGGAACAAGCCGAAGTTGGCTTAGAAGAACTAAAGAAACATGTTGATACATTAATAGTTATTCCAAACGATAAATTAAGAGAGATCATCGACAAATCTACCCCATTAGTAGAATCATTTAAAGAAGTTGACAACGTTTTAAGACGTGGTGTTCAATCAATATCTGACTTAATTGCAGTAGCAGGGTTAATTAACTTAGACTTTGCCGATGTTAAAGCAGTAATGGAAAAAAGAGGAAGAGCATTAATCGGTATTGGTATAGGTGTAGGTGAAGGAAGAGCAACAGAAGCTGCAAAACAAGCAGTATCGAGTCCTTTACTTGAAACAAGTATCGATGGAGCAACTGACGCTATTATCAATGTTACAGGTGGTGCTAATTTAACTTTATTTGAAGTAGAAGAAGCAGCAGAAGTAATTAGAGAGTCAGCAAATACAGACATTAATACTATTTTTGGAGCTGTAATCAATGAAAATTTAAAAGATGAAGTTATTGTTACAGTAATTGCAACTGGTTTTGAAGAAACAAAGCAACCTCTATATCATTCATATGCAAGAGCAGAAGATATCCCTATGGATGAAGAAGATGATGAGGATGTTCCAAGTTTTTTCAAGAAAAGAGGTTTTTAAACTAATAATCGACACAATTTATTGTGTTTTTTTTTTATAATTAAATTGGTGATTATATGAAAGTTTATTTAGATTTGTTATTATTCATAAATTTTCTGTTTGATTTATTATTATTGATGACTGTTTCAACTGTCTTAAGAAGAAATACGAGAATTAACAATTTATTGTTAGGAGCTTTTATAGGCAGTTTAAGTGTATTCTTTTTATTTTTAAAAATGAATTCTTTTGAACTACTCATTTTAAAACTATTAATCAGTCAAATAATGGTTTTAATTACCTTTGGATTTAAAAATTTAAAATATATGTTAAAAAATCTTTTTTATCTTTATACTATCAGTATGTTATTAGGAGGTTTTTTATATTATTTAAATTTAGAGTTTTCATATAGTCAACAAGGTTTAGTGTTTTTATTTAAAGGTTATAGCATTAATGCAATATTTTTAATCCTTTTTTCACCAATCATACTTTATATCTATACTAAACAATCTATGCATTTAAAAAACAACTTTTCAAATTATTATAAGGTTGATATTTATATTAAAAATAAAAAAATTAAATGCAACGGTTTTTTAGACACTGGTAACCGATTAAAAGACCCTTATCAAAATAGACCAATTATTTTAGTAAACAAAAATGTGTTAAAAAGTGGACTATCAACCATCTTAATTCCATATAATACAATAAATGAAATTGGCTTACTTAAATGTGTGGCAGTCGATAAAATAGATATAAAAGGCATCGGGATTAAAAAAAATGTATTAGTTGGAATTATGGAAAATAATATAAGAATAGATGGTGTTGACTGTATATTACATCAATCACTAATGGAGGAAAAATGATTCAAAAACTTAAAAATTTTATTATTAAAATAATAGGTGTAAAAGCAGATATTTTTTTTGTTGGAAGTGCTGATAAACTACCAGAACCTCTAACAAAAGAAGATGAAGTATACTATGTTGAGTTAAGTATGAAAGGTGATGAAAAAGCCCGAAATAAATTAATTGAACATAACCTTAGATTAGTAGTTTTTTTAGCCAAAAAATATGAAAATACAGGTATTGATTTAGAGGACTTAGTAAGTATTGGGACAATAGGTTTAATTAAAGGTGTAAACACTTATAAAATCGATAAAAACATTAAATTAGCAACCTATGCTTCAAGGTGTATTGATAATGAAATACTGATGTTTTTAAGAAAAAATAAGAAAAGGAAAGGTGAGATTAGTTTTGAAGAATCACTTAGTTTTGATTCAGAAGGAAATGAATTACACTTAGAAGATATTTTAGGTACAGATCCTGATTTAGTCATAAAAGAACTAGAGCATAACATTGAAAAAAAATTACTATATGAAGAAATAGAACAATTAAATAGAAGAGATAAACAAATAATGATAATGCGCTATGGGTTGTATAATACTGAGGAGTTAACACAAAAAGATGTTGCCAATCTTTTAGGCATAAGTCAATCTTATATATCTAGAATTGAAAAAAAAGTAATTAGAAAACTAAAATATTTAGCAAAATACTGATACTATCTTTTTTCATAATTGAAATCATGTTATAATTTAATTAGTAAGGGTGGAATAATATGCGAATTAAAAAAGGTAATTTAATAGTTTTATCCGGTCCTAGTGGTTGTGGTAAATCGACAATTAGTCAAGAGATAATGAAAGACAATAAAAATATTATAGAATCTGTTTCAATGACAACTAGAAATATAAGACAAGGTGAAGTTGATGGCAAGGACTATTATTTTTTATCTAAAGAAGAATTTGAAAAAAATATTCAAGATGGTAAATTGTTAGAGTATGCTCTTTATAGTGATAATTACTATGGAACACCTAAAGACAATGTTATTCAAAAAATAAATCAAGGATTAGATGTTATATTAGTAATAGAAATCCAAGGTGCTTTACAAGTAAAAGAAAAATTTAAAGAAGCAATTTTTATCTTTATTCTACCGCCATCAATAAAAGAACTTAAAAAAAGATTAGATAATCGCAAAACTGAAACTAATGAACAATTATTTAAAAGATTTCAAATTATGTATAAAGAAATAAATGAAATAAAAAAATACAATTATGTTGTAATAAATGATATTTTAGAAGATGCTGTGAATAATGCTAAATCAATAATAGCGGCCGAAAAATGTCGTGTTGATCGTATTGAAGATGAAGATATAAACTCCTTAGAAGAAGAATTACATGAGATATTGGTACAGTTAGATGAAAAATAAAATATTTATTTTATTGTCACTTTTATTTTTATTCTTAACAGTTTTAATTCTGATCAATATCGATATATTTTTAGATGCATATATCTATCAAAAAATAAGTCCCATTATTAGTGATAATCTTACTAATAAAATAATTATAATTACTAATATTTGTTCAATATCTGCAAGTTTATTAGTAATTTCATTAGTGTCTTTATTATTAGTAAAATACAAAAAAATTTATGAGACTAAAGTATTTTTAATCACATTGTTAATTGGTAATATAATTATTTTTGTTATTAAATATTTAGTAAACCGTGATAGGCCTAATATATTACAATTAGTAATTGAAAAAACAAAAAGTTTTCCAAGTGGACACGCATATATTTCAACAGTGTTATATGGTTTAATTCTTATTCTAATAAATAAATATAGCAAGAAGAAATTTGCAATATTATTAATATTTATATATATAATTTTTATTTTCTTAATAGGTTTTACTAGAATCTATTTAGGAGTTCATTATTTTTCTGATATTATAGGCGGATACTTATTTGGATTTATGACTCTTGTATTAGCGTATCCTTTGTTAAACAAGGTTAAATAACTATTTGACAACCATTTTCATATGTAGTATAATTTACTTGTTTTAAGAAATCAGTGATTTAGAGAAGTAAATATTATGAAGTTTAAAGAGAGTAACTGGTGGTGCAAAGTTATAATTGATTAATATTGAATGGACTAATGAGAGGCTTTAAGAAATAATAGTATTAAAGCACGGTTCTTTCCGTTAAAAGAAGTCATGTATGTTAGTACATAGATAAATTAGGTGGCAAATACTCTTTTCCTATTTAGGATTAGAGTTTTTTTTATAAAGAAAGGTGATATTATGAAAAATATTATATTAACAGGTGATAGACCAACGGGTAAATTACACATTGGCCATTATGTAGGATCACTAAAAGAGCGGGTAAGATTACAAAATGAAGGTAATTATGAAAAATATTATATTATGATTGCCGATGCCCAAGCTTTGACAGATAATGTCGATAACCCATTAAAAATCAGAAAAAACATTATTGAAGTTGCCCTAGATTATCTAGCAGTAGGAATAGATCCTAAAAAAGTAACACTCCTTATACAATCAATGATACCGGAACTTACAGAGTTTACTTTTTATTATATGAATCTAGTTACTTTAGCTCGTCTATATAGAAATCCAACTGTTAAAAGTGAAATGGAATTTCGTGGTTTTGAAAAAAGTGTACCGATGGGATTTTTTACCTATCCAGTTAGTCAAGCATCAGATATAACTGCTTTTAATGCTAATATTGTTCCAGTAGGAGACGATCAACTTCCAATGATCGAACAAACAAGAGAAATAGTAAGAAAATTTAATTCGACTTATGAAAAAATTTTAGTAGAACCAGAAGCACTTTTACCTTCTAATGAAGTTTGTTTTAGATTACCAGGAACAGATGGCAAAAATAAGATGAGCAAATCTTTAAATAATTGTATTTATTTATCAGATTCTGAAGAAGAAATTAAATCTAAAGTTATGTCAATGTATACAGATCCTAATCATATAAGAGTTGAAGACCCTGGAAATGTAGTTAATAATACAGTGTTTATCTATTTAGAAGCTTTATGTAATGATGAACATTTCGAAAAATATTTACCTGAATATAAAAATTTAGATGAATTAAAAGCTCATTATGCAAGAGGTGGATTAGGAGATATTAAAATCAAAAAATTCTTAAATTCTGTCTTACAAGAATTAATTAAACCAATAAGAGAGAGAAGAGAAGAATTAAGTAAAGATTTAAAACCGATTTATAAAATACTTTACGAAGGTACAAAAGTGGCTAAAGAAGACGCTGCTAATAATCTTTTAAAATTAAAAAAAGCAATGAAAATAGATTATTTTAGTGAATCAGATGAAAAATTATAAAAAAATATAGTATAATATTAATTATTATAGAAGGAATTGATTAGATGAAAAAATTAAATGAATTATATGATTGTCAATATGATACTTTGATTAAAGGAATTAAAACAAATTCAAAGGAAATAAAACCCGG
>JAQUGJ010000126.1:0-2708 GCA_028684255.1 Bacilli bacterium
TTCAAAACTATCCTCTTCAGTTTTACAACTATCTAATACTTTATTCACATTTCACACCTTTTATATATTCATATATATCTTTCCATGAATTTACTCTTTTAAAGTCTTCAACATGACGATTTAATCTAGAATCAAATAGTAAAACCGGAATATTTAATTCACTTACAGTCATACAATGATGAATTGAATCATCAATAAATAAATCAATTTTATTTTTTTTACATACTTCTTTTTTATCATGACATTCTGCAAAAAGTTTATAGTCTCTTATTTTATGTTTTGCAAACCACTTTTCACTAAAATCATACGGATCATCAAAGCATAATTTACTTCTAGCAGTAATAAAATATATTTCGTGCTCTTCTTTTAATAGATTAAAATATTTTACAAAATCCTCTTTTGGCGGATTATGTTTTATTATAGTTGGAACACATAAACGAAAAAATTCAACGAATTGTTTTTCATCTAGCCCTAAAAATGCTTCATAAGAAGAATTATTAGTTAAAACTTTCCTTTTTGTTTTTCTGTTATATTCATATACCTCTGGTATTAAAGACTCTAGCGTGTCTGTTATTGTATCGTCTATATCAATACCTATTCTCATAAATCACCTCAATAATAATTTTAATGCTGTTTTTACCTGTTCTTCTATTTTCAAAGAATTATTAATGTTTGGCAATACTCTATTTATATCTGCCTGTCTATAACCTAATCCTTTCAAGACTTCTGCTAGTTCGTTAAAGTCTTTCTCTACCACCGCTTTAGAAGATACTAATTTACCTTTTAAGTCTAAAATAATTTGTCTGGCTATTTTATCCCCTATTTTTGGAAATTTCTTTAAATATAGGATATTTTCTCTTTCGATTGCATCAATAATGCCACTAGTAGAACCGATTGCAAACATAGGAAGGGCCATTTTACAGCCTAAACCTTTAACACTGATTAAACTTAAAAACAAATCTTTTTCATCTTTATTTTTAAAACCATATAGATTTAATTCATCTTCTTTTACTTGTTGATATAAATATACTAATACTTCTTCATTTTCTTCATAACTATATGGATTAGCAACATTTATTATATAACCAATACTATTGTTTTCTAAAACAATATAATTGTTTTCAATAGCAGTTATTTTTCCTCTTATATATTCGTACATAATTCCCCCTATTTTCTCTTGAAAAATCCTTTAATAAGATAAAATTCAAATACAATAAATGCTGCAATATATAAATACAGTAATATTGTATAGAATAAACCGGATGAATAATTACTTAACATTATTGGAATATTTTTAGGGATATTAATATCTATCCATTTATGTATCTCTTTAGTTAAAAATTCATTGTTTACAAATGTTAATAATCTTAATAATATATCAATTATTGCTATAGCATTTATAACATAATAAAATTTTTTGTAAAAAAAGATAACTAGTCCTAAAATAACTAAAATAACAATTAAATCCATAAAAACTCCTTTATTTAACGTAATTACATACTAAATCATCTACTGTTAATTTTATATCCTCACTATTATAAGCAACACTTATGTTGCTATTTTCCTCTTTTAATTCAAAATCAAAGTAATGATTATATTTTTCATCGGTTACAACATAAACATCTATTTTATAACTATCATCATTTATAGTTGAAATGTGATTCCCTCTAACTATTAATTCATATACATCAAAAGGAGAGATGTAGTTGATTTGTTCATCACTGATAGTTGCATCTTCATTATAGATAACTCTATCAGAAATATAATAATTTTCTTCTTTATAATTTAGAGTTGTTATATTTTGTTCATAAGATCCACTAAAGGCTAAATCACCTTCATTACAATAAAAAGTATAAGTTTCCGAATTTCTTAATTCATTTAAAAAATCTTCCTTAGAATTAACTGCTTTTTCTGCTTCATTCGCTAAATGACCTACATATCTTGTAGTAATAACTAATCCAACAAAACAGATTATTAATTTAATAATAGTTTTTTGATTTTCTAAAACCCATTCTTTTAATTTTTTCATTCTAACACCCTACCTACAATTTCTTTTTTATCTTGTAATCCATTTAGAAATTCGATGGCACTCATTCTTTTTTTACCAGCTAATTGAACTTCGGTAATAACTAATTCACCATTACTTACTTTTACACCAAATCCATCTGGATATATAGCAGTAATTTCACCATTTAATTTATTAAAAACATTATCTGTCTCACGACATTTCCATATTTTTAATAATTGTCGACTAAATATACAATATGCACCAGGTCTATTATTTAAAGCTCTTACTTTATTTTTAATTTGTCTTTTAGTTTTATTAAAGAATATTCTTTCATCTTCTTTTTTAATTATTGGTGCATAAGTTACTAAAGATGAGTCTTGTTTAGTTCTCTTATTAGTTCCTTCAATTATTGAAGGAAGTGTCTTTAATAATAGATCTCTTCCTAAAATCGCTAACTTCATTCGCAATGTAGAACCTGTATCTTCACTTTCTATAGGTATTTCTTCTTGGGTTATTATATCTCCCGAATCCATACCTTCATCCATATACATAATGGTTACTCCAGTTTTACTGTGTCCATTCATAATTGCTCTTTCAATTGGTGCTCCACCTCTTAAAAGTGGCAATAAAGACGAATGAACATTAATGCAACCTAATCTTGGATAATCCAATATTTGTTTAGGTATTATTTGTCCATATG
>JAQUGJ010000027.1:0-11289 GCA_028684255.1 Bacilli bacterium
CCATTTGTAAACGGAGTTTCAACAAGTATAAGTGTTTTGAAAAAATATTTAGAGAAACAAGGACATCAAGTTTATGTAGTTACAGTAAATAATGAAAAATTTAATTACAGTTTTGAAGAAAATGGTAAAGTAATAAAAGTACCAGGTGTTGCAGTTGGCATATACGACTATCGTTTGACTTCAATATATCCATTAAAAGTTATTAATAAAATTAAAAAATGGAATTTAGATGTTATTCATTCACAAACAGAGTTTGGAATAGGAACTTTTGCGCGTATAATTGCAAGACAATTCAATATTCCTTTAGTACATACTTATCATACAATGTATGAGGATTATGTAGAAGCAGTAACAAAAGGATACTTTAATACTACTGGTCGCAATTTAGTCGAATATTTTACAAATTTTTATTGTGATAAAACTGTTAATGAATTAATTGTTCCAACTAAAAAAACATATGATTTATTTAAAGAAAAATATAAATACAATCGAAATGTTCATATAATACCAAACGGAATTGATCTAGAAAAATACTACAAAGAAAATTGTGATCAAGATAAAATAAGAGAAATCAAAAAACAATTAGGAATAGAACCTCATGATTTTGTTATTTTATATGTAGGAAGATTGGGACAAGAAAAAGATGTTGAATTTTTATTAAATGCCGAAATTAAGTTGTTAAAGCGTCATAAAAATTGTAAGTTAGTCTATGTTGGCGATGGCCCTCAGATGGGAAGTCTTCAAAAGAGCGTTAAAAAAGAAAAAATAGAAGATAAGGTTTTATTTACTGGAAAAGTACCTTTAACTGAAGTTCCTAATTATTATCAATTAGCAACAATTTTCTCAACAGCATCACATTTTGAAACACAAGGATTAACTGTTGTAGAAGCTCTAGCAGGTTCTATACCAGTATTATGTGTAAGAGATGAAAGTTTTACAGCAGCCGTTATACCCGGATTAAATGGTGATTTATTTGATAATCAAAAAGATTATATCAATTATATTGAAAAATACTTTGAAAATCCTTCAATTTTAGAGCATTACGTACAACAAGCTAAAAACAGTGCTGAAGTAAATTCTGGTGAATATTTTGCACAAAGAGCTTTAAAAGTATATCAATTAGCGATAGACAAAAATGGTAAGAGCGAAAAAAGTTTTTCAGGCAGATTTTTAAAAACGGTCAAAGGAGCATTAAAATGGGGAAAATAGTTGTAGCAAACTTTAAAATGAATTTAAGTTTAGAGGATATAAAAAAATATATTGAAAGTGTTAGAACAGCAGATCCTAACAGATTTGTTGTTTGTCCAAGTAATATATTTGTTCCTTATTTTTTGAATGAAGAATATAAAATTGGATTACAAAATATCAGTTATGCTAGTACAGGTGCCTATACTGGAGAAGTATCGGCAGTTCAAGCTTCTAGTATGGGAATTGATTGTGCTATTATCGGACATAGTGAAAGAAGACAACATTTTAGTGAATCAGTCGAGATAATATCTCAAAAAGTAAAACAAGCAACTTCTAATAATTTAAAAGTAATTCTTTGCATTGGGGAAACAATAGAAGAAAGAGAACAAAATAAAACAGAGGAAGTATTAAAAAAACAATTAGAATCACTTTGTTATAAGGATTCTAAAGATATCATAATTGCTTATGAACCGGTATGGGCAATTGGAACTTCTTTAACGCCATCTAATGATGATATTATTTCAGCAACTTTATTAATAAAAGAAGAATGTCAAAAATATGGTTTTGAAGATATTCAAGTTTTATATGGTGGTAGTGTAAATACAGACAATATTGAAACATTAAATGCGATTAAAGAAGTTAATGGTTTTTTAATCGGTGGTGCTTCACTAGATCCCGAAAAAATAATGAAAATACTAAAAGTCACTAAGTAGGTGACTTTTTTTTATCATAATCGACAAAATTCGACAAAAGTAGATAAAAGAACCCACTAGAAAAAGCATAGAAATTGCTATATAATTTAACTTGTACGGTAAGGAGAAATTTATGGAAAAAATAAAAGTCTTGATGATTGATGATAATGTTAGTTTAGTAAATATGGTTGAGGAATACTTCAGCTCAAGTAATGAAATAGAACTGACATTAAAAGCTCACGATGGTAGTGAGGGAATCGAAATGATAGAAAATAAAAGAGGCCAATACGACGTTATAATACTTGATATTGTAATGCCGATGAAGGATGGTCTTTATGTTTTAAATGAGATGAAAAAAAGAGGTATAAAAGAAAAAACTATTGTATTAACTAGTTATAATGCTAGTGAAGTAATAAGAGAAGTATCGGAATTGGGTGTAAATTACTTTATTTTAAAACCATTTGATAATAAAGATCTAGAACTTAGAATATTAGACATGTTTAATAAAAAAGAAGAAACCAAATCTCTTAATTTATATAGTAGTAGTTTACAAATATCGGTATCTAAAATATTACATCAATTAGGAATACCTTCCCATATAAAAGGTTATCAATATTTAAGGGAAGCTATTTGCATATTATTTCAAAGACCTGAAACAATAGGTGGAATTACAAAGGAACTTTATCCAGAATTAGCAAATCGGTATGATACCACTGTTTCTAGAGTTGAAAGGGCCATTAGGCATGCTATAGAAGTAAGTTGGAATAGAGGAGATTGGACTTTAATGGAAGAAATTTTTGGCCATAGTGTCGATATTGATAAAGCCAAGCCGACTAATTCTGAATTTATAGTAACAATAGCAGATAAATTAAGATTAGATTTTCATAAAGTTGGTGCGTAATTTTTTCTATTATGATATAATCATTTTATGAAAAGAGTATTTATAGTTAATCCAAAATCCGGTTCAGGAGAAGGTGTTCTTTTATCAAATATGATAAAGGAAATATGTGCATCAAAAAAATATGAGTATGATATTCACTACACAAAGTATCCTAAACATGCTACAGAGATTGCTAAGTTATATAGCAACGAAAAAGAACCTGTTATAATTTATAGTATAGGTGGCGATGGAACTTTAAATGAGGTTGTAAATGGTATAGTAGGTTCAAATAACTTTTTAGCAGTTATCCCAGCGGGAACAGGAAATGATTTTATTAAAAGTTTAAAGAAAGGAATATATAGTGTCGATTTAGGACAAGTAAATGAAAGGTATTTTATAAATACGGCTTCTGTTGGGTTAGATGCTCAAGTGTGTGCTAATTTACAAGGTCTGCGCAAATTACCAATAAGACCAAAAGATCGATATTTATTTAGTATCTTATATACTTTTTTAACTTATAATTATTTAGATGTATGTTATAAAAAAGATAAGGAAATAAAAAAGAAAATAACCTTAATAGCAATATGTAATGGTAGATATTATGGTGGAAAATATGGAATAGCCCCAACAGCAAAACTAGATGATGGACTATTTGATATATATGTAGCAGATTATATTCCAAAAACAAAAATACCAAAACTATTTAAAAAATTAGAAGAACAAACTCATATGGATTCACCATATGTAAGTGTAATGACTTCTTCTTATTTAACAATTACAAGTAAAAAAAATTTGTATTGTGGTATTGATGGAGAGTTAATCAAGGGAAAGCATTTTGAATTCAAGATTCATCCTAAAGCTATAAAAATTTATAATAAGGATGATTTTAAAATAGAAAAATACTTTAAAAAAAGAAACTTTAATTAGTTTCTTTTATTGTATATTACTCTAATAATGTTATAATTGAATTACAAGTATATAATATTAGATAGATAAAAAGGAGGTAATGATGAAAACTTCAAAAATAATAGGAACATTTAGTGTGTTTTTCTTAATATTTATTTCGTGTTCTTTAATTGCTAAAGCAGCAAATTATGAATATAGAGCTTTCGCAAATATTACGATACCGTCTCAAAAAGGACCATATACTTCTGTAGAATTAAATAAAATTGATAATAGTCTTCAACATGTTATTGATTATTATCAGAATAGTCCTGCCGAAGCAAGAGTATATGGTAGAAATATTCTTGGTACAAATTATGGTTATAGTAATTGGAAGATATTGCCAAAAAACAATTGGGTTTCAATCGGAAGCCTAACAGATTCCAATACATATGGTGTATATAACGGAAAGACACATCTTCAAATAAGGGCGAGATCTTGGAGTCTTTTTAGTTTTAAATTTTGGGGTCAATGGATTCCAGATGATACTCTTTATAATATGTTATAAAAATATTAGTATTATGTAGTATGTAGTATGTTTTAAATGCTATATATTATATACTTGTAATAATATTTTTAGGAGTGTTTATGAAAAAAATATATAAAGAAAACAAATTATTTTTAGTTGTATTTTTATTTTTGATTTCTATTGGCCTGTTTTCGGTTATAAGATATAAAATAAATTATCAAAATATAATAAATAATTATAATGAAGTAATAAAAGAATATCCGGAGTATATTGTCAGTGATGAAAATTTGAAAATGGTAGATGCTTTTTCAATATATACAGATATATTTTTAGACTTCCCACTTGCACTCTTGATGGTAATCGCACCTTTAGTTGTTATTATGGCATCAACATATACTTTTTATAATTTTTTTAATAGTTCTGTTTGGAAGAATCATTTTATACGAAATGAATATAAAAAGGAAATAAAAAAACAATTTAAGAAAGTTTACAAATATGCTCTTATATTACCAATTTTTATTTTATTGTTAATGGTAATATGTTTTATTATATCTGGTAATTTAGATATTATAGGAACAATAAAACGAGACCTTGATAATGTTCATTTTGGTTTAGAATACTTTTATATATCTAATAGTTTTGAATTAATTAAATTTATTAAATTTATATTTTATTATTTTATAGGTTTAATTTTATGGAGTCTTTTCTATGTAAATGTTTTTCTAATTATTATGAGAAAAAGTATTCCATATGCTGTAAATGTTATATTGTCTTATTTAATAATAATAGGAATAGATATAATTTTAGAAGTTTTTTTAGGTTCAATTTTTTATTTTAAATTTGGATTTTCAAATAAAGTAATATATTCTTTGAATATCTTTAATTATTGGACTTATCAACAATTATATAGTATTGATTTATATATGATATATACTTTGTTATTTGTAGTGATAACTTCTATAATAATTCATTTTTTATACAAAGAGAAGTGGAGCGTGATTGAGAGAAATGAAGTCTAGTATTCAACTTTTCACACATATAATCAGTAATTCTATTGTAAAGATAATGTTAGTTATTTCTTTAATATTATTACTTTTTTCTGTATTAATTGGTTTAAATTTAGAGCAATTTACTTTTTTTGAGTCACTTTTAATTGTACTTACTAGTAGAACTTATTATGTATATACGTATTTGCTCTTCTTCTTAATTATAGCCTACAGTATATTTAATTATTATAAGAATAATTATTTTCAAATATCTAGAATAAATAGTAAAAAGGATTTTATAAAAAACATAATAAATGATACATATATAATAAACAATATATTTTTTTTAATATTTATAATTTCAACAATAGCACTTTTACTCATCTTTAGAGGGAATGATATTTATATTACAAAAATGAAATATTTTATGTTTGATTATAATATTTCCAATATAGAGTATGTTGTTTTTCATATTTTTAAAATGTATTGTCTTATGCAACTGAGTTCAATATTATCTATTTTATTATTTAATACTTTTGATTATAAATTAGTAATATTTTTAAATGTAATTTTATATTGTATTTATTTAATGTTTCCATATAAGGTTTATATTATTAAGAGTTTTGTTCAATTGCCGATTATATTAATAAAATATATTGATATGAATTCTTATTCAACTTTTGGGTTAGAAGTTATAACGTTTTTAATATATGTTTTATTATTTTCAATCATTAATTATATAATATATAAAATATTTATTTTTCAAAAGAAAGGTGTGTGTGAATAATGACAAACCTTATTAAGAAAGATATGACTTATTTTTTAAAGAATAATGTTTTTTATATAATGTTAATAATTTATATGATTATGTGTCCTTTAATAATAATTGTTAATGATTCTAATACTTTTTATGATTTAGCATTGGGATTGAAAATAACTTCAAAAGAATCAATTATAGAAATAATAATGTATATATTTAATTATGGATTTTATGTTTTAATTGTTCTTCAATTGTTATTAAAAAACTTTAATGGGAGTATGAGTTCATTTTTACTTAGAATAACTCCTTTAAAGTGGATAATATATAAATTATTATCAATTGCTATAGTGTCTTTTATAACTAGATTTTTGACTTTTTGTATAATTTTGTTCTATTTAGTTTTGTTTAAGTTTGAAACATATAGTCTAATTGAGATTTTCTTATATGACTTCTTATATATAGTTTTAATTCAAAATATATTCCTGTTAATATATATGATATATTTAAAAAATATTAAAGTGTTCTTTGTTCTTTTATTATCGCTTTTGTTTTTGTCTTACGATATAAATATTTTAATATTTACAAATGATATAATTAATTTAAACTTAGGAGCAATAGTGCTGATAGTAAGTGTATTGTTAGTTCTATTAAATTTATTTATTGGTAAAAATACTTATAATCAAGTTTTTGAAAGGAGTAATTAAAATGAAGATTGAAGTTAATAAAGTAACTAAAAAATTTAAAAATGTTGAAGTTTTGAAGGATATAAATATAACCTTTGAAAGTGGTAAGATATATGGTTTAATTGGTAGAAATGGTTCTGGAAAAACTGTATTATTAAAAATATTGTGCGGTTTTTATGCACCTACTAGTGGAGATGTAATAGTAAATGGTGAGAATATAGTAAAAAATAAAACATTTCCTAAAAACACTAGAGCATTGATTGAAAAGCCTGGATTTCTCCCTGAATTAACGGGATATGAAAATTTAGAAATATTAGCGAAAATACAAAACAAAATTGGTGAAAAAGAAATAATGGAAACTGTTGAACAGGTGAATTTACAAAACGATATAAATAAAAAGTATGCTAATTATTCTTTAGGAACAAAACAAAAATTAGGAATAGTCCAAGTTTTAATGGAAGATCCTGATATTATGATATTTGATGAACCTTTTAATGGTATAGAAAATAAAACAGCAGAATCTCTTAGAAAATTACTATTAAAATTAAAAAAACAAGGTAAATTAATAATAATTGCATCTCATATTAAAGAAGATATATATAATTTGGCAGATGAGATATATGAATTTGATGATGGCTATATAACAAAGCAAAAAAGAAACTTTAATTAGTTTCTTTTATTGTGGGAATTAAATCATCTAAAGAGGTATCTTCACTATTAGGTTCTGTTCCTTTTATATAATATAGTATTTTCTTTTTAGATTTTTCAGATGCTAACTTTCCGGTGACAGGATCAATTAAAACACCGACGACATTATTTGGAATTGAATACCATCCGTCTTCTTTATCTTTAGAGTATTCTTCGGCGGTGTCAGCCCAGATGTTTTTAATAATAGTGCTTGAATTACTATCTGGATTATCATTATTATCATATCCAGACCAAACACCTAATACAAAATTTTTATTGAATCCGAATATTAATTTATCGTTATCAGTAGTACCTGTTTTTAAAGCATACTTTTTTTTAAGTTTGCCAGCAATATTGATACAAGTAGGATATCCATAATCAATCATTGTTGAATCATAACAATTGCTAAGCATTTCGTTTAAAATATAGACAATACTTTTATTTAAAACATTTTCTTTAACTCTTTTGTGTTCATATAATATATTTCCATTTATATCTTCGACTTTAGTTATAAAGAATGGTTCTATTTTATATCCTTCGTTTGCAAATGTTGAATAGGCACCTACCATATCTAATAGACTTATATCGACACTACCAAGCGCTAAAGAAGGTAAGGCAGCAATATCTTGTTCAAGGCCAACTCTTTTTAAAGTATTGACTAATATCTCTTCACCTAAAAAAAGATGTGTTTTAACGGCATATATATTGTCTGAGTATGAAAGTGCCAACGCCATACTAATTGCCTTATCTGGGTACCTATCATCGTAATTTTTGGGACTATATGTTTTATCCTCTGAAAAAACAAAAGTTGTTTTTGAAGAAGTAAAAGTAGTAGAGGGCGTAAAACCGTTTTCTAAAGCAGCATAATATAGAAAAGGTTTAATAGTAGATCCAATATGTCTTACTGATTGAGTAGCCCTGTTAAATTGACTCTTATTGTAGTCGATTCCTCCAATTAATCCTTTAACAGCTCCGGTATTAGGATCCATAATAATAGAAGCAATTTGCATATTAGAGTCTTTCATATAAAGATTTACTTTATCTTCCAATATTCTTTGGGCATTGACATCTAAAGTTGTATATATTCTAAGACCGCCTGTTTTTAAAAAGGAATTAGGAACTGAATTAAGATTTTTCAATTCATTCATTACAACATCTTGAAAATACATTATATTAGAAGATTTCTCCTTATTTAAAGAACCAATATAAGTTAATTTTTGATCATATGCTGATTTAGCTTCTTTTTCATTAATGTATTCATTTTTAATCATCGTATTTAATATTATTTTTTGTCTTGTTTTAGCTTTTTCTTCACTTACTAAAGGTGAATATTGACTTGGATATTTAGGTATTCCTGCTAAAATAGTAGCTTCTGCTAAATCTAGCTCATTCGCACTTTTATTAAAATAATATTGTGATGCATTTTCAATACCAAAAACACCACCATAATTAATAGTATTAAGATAACCTTCTAATATTTCATCTTTGGAATAATTTAATTCTAATCTTAATGTAAGCCAAAGTTCATCCCATTTACGTTTCCATGTTTTATCAAAATCCAACCATAAATTTTTGGCATACTGTTGTGATATAGTCGATGCGCCTTGTAAGGTTTTTCTAGAAGTGATATTTACATATAATGCTTTAATAATTCTAAGTAAATCAAATCCAAAATGATCATAAAAATGTTTATCTTCAATTGAAATAGTCGCATTTATCAGCTCTGGCGAAATCTTATCAATGTTTACCCACTCTTTATTTTGAGTAGGAAGTAATTCGTTTTTTTCATCGTATATGTAATATCCATTCGCAGAGTTTATATCTAATTTAGGCTGCATTTTAACATATACATATGCACCTAAACCCAATAAAAAAGATATGAATAATATAAATATTGTAAACCTAAAAAACCTTGAAAATATTTTCACAAAATCACCTACTGTTATTATTGGTAAAAAAAAGTAAAATATAAGTGTAATTTGTTTTTTTTTATGCTATAATTACATACGTTAGAGGTGGGAAATGGAAAAAATAGATATTCTAACGAAGATAATTAACAAAAGCGAGAACACAAAACAAGAATATAATATAATTGGTATAAAAGAAAAAAATCGGATAACATATAAAGAAGAAGATACAGATGTAATAATTAATATTAAAGATGATATGATAGTGTTGAACAGAAAAAATAGCGATATGGAAATGTCTTTAGAGTTAAAAAAAGGCAAAAGTAAAGGATACTACAAATTTTTAAAAAACACCTTAGATATTGATATTAATGTAAAAGAAATATCAATTAATGAATATGATATATATGTCGAATATGATATATATATTGATGATTTTAAAAATGGAGAATTTATTTTTGAATTAGAAATAAAAAAATAAATAAAAATACTTGCATTTATATAAATTTTTGATATAATTTATAAGCAAGAATTGGAGGAAATTTTTATGAAAATTGCACATATGAAAAAAGCTGATTTAGAACTTATGTCTTATACTGATTTAACAGAGATTATTTTAAAAGAAGAAAAGAAATCAATGACAACTCCAGAAATATTTAAAAAAATCTGTGAGGTGTTAGAATATAGTAACAGTGATTATGAAAATAATATTGGTGAATATTATACTTCATTGACAACTGATAAAAGATTCGCGTTATTAGAAGGCGCTAAATGGGATTTAAGAGAGAAATACGCAATTCCGTTAGAAGTAGAAGAAGATGACGAAGAAATCATCGAAGATTTTGATGATGAAGAAGAGGAAGAAGAAGAAAATATTGACGAAGAAGAAGATATTGATAGTCTCGTTGATGAAGATGATGAATTGGGCGATTTAACGATACTAGAAGAAGAAGAACTTGACGAAAACTAGTATTTGGAAGAGGTGAAATAATGATAGAACGTTTACAAAATATTGAAAAACGATATAACTATCTAAATGATAAATTAATGGATCCTAATGTAACAGCGGATATAAAAAAAACTATGGAAATATCTAAAGAACAAGCTAATTTATCAAATGCTTATGATATGTATCAAGAGTATAAAAAATTAACTAAAGATATAGAAGATACTAGGAATTTATTAAAAGATAAAGATTTAGGAGAAATAGCAAAAGAAGAACTTGTTGGTTTGGAAGCCAATTTAGATACTTTGATGCAAAAAATTGAAATTGAACTTCTACCTAAAGATCCTAACGATAGCAAAAATGTTATTGTTGAAATAAGAGGAGCAGCGGGTGGCGATGAAGCTAATATATTTGCTGGTGATTTATTTGAAATGTATAGTAAATATGCAATTTTAAACAATTGGAAAATTGAAGTTTTATATGAAGAAGAAGGAACTTCTGGTGGTTTCTCACAAATCGAATTTATGATAAAAGGAGAAAATGTTTACTCAAAATTAAAATATGAGAGTGGAGCTCATAGAGTACAAAGAGTTCCAAATACTGAAACACAAGGAAGAGTTCATACTTCAACAGCAACAGTTTTAGTTATGCCTGAGGCAGAAGAAGTAGAAATTGAAATAAATAGCAATGATTTAAGAGTTGATGTATATCGCAGTGGTGGATGTGGTGGTCAAAGTGTAAATACAACCGACAGTGCAGTAAGAATAACGCATATTCCTACTAATATAGTTGTAACTTGTCAAAATGAAAGAAGCCAAATACAAAATAAAGAAAAATGTATGCAAATGTTAAGAACGAGATTGTATGAGGCTAAGGTTCGTGAACAAGAAGAAAAAATTGGTAGTGAAAGAAAAAACAAAATTGGTACAGGTGACCGAAGCGAAAAGATAAGAACATATAATTATCCACAAAACAGAGTAACTGATCATCGAATTGGCCTAACCTTAATGCATCTAGATAGAATTGTAGGAGGAAGCTTAGACGAGGTAATCGAAGCTTTAATAACAGAAGATCAAGCTAGAAAATTAAAAGGTGAATAAATTAATAGAATATGGTATAAAGGAATTAGAGCAATTTAAAAATGCTTCT
>JAQUGJ010000028.1:0-11102 GCA_028684255.1 Bacilli bacterium
TCGATGAAGTATGCGCTAAAGTAAGTTTAAAGGAAAGCAAGGAATTATTAAAATATAATCAAATAAATAGAGAATTAAAAGAAATAATAAATGCCAAAAATAAAGCAATAAAAAACAATAGTTTTGATGAAGCTTCTAAGTATAAACAAAAAGAAAATAGTCTAATGAATAAAGTAAATGAATTAGAACTAAAAATATATAAAACTAATAGTACTAAAGAGGTTACTAAAGAGGATTTAAGAAGCATTTTAGCATCTAGAACTAAACTCCCTATTTTTGAACTAATAAAAGAAAAAAATAACATTATTAAAGATATAGAAAAAGAAATGAAGACTAATATTTTAGGGCAAAATGAAACAATCGATAAATTATTGAAAATAATTAAAAGAAAAAAAATGGGATTAGATAACGAAAAAAACTCATCGTTACTTTTTGTTGGTGGTAGTGGAGTGGGAAAGACTGAACTTGGTAAATTGTTTGGAAAGTGTTTAGTTGGGAAAGAAAATGTTATTAAATTAGATATGAGTGAATTTTCAGAACCACATAGTGTCAGCAAATTGATTGGGACATCGGCAGGATATATTGGATATAACGATAACAAAAATATATTTGAAGAAATAAGAAATAAACCGTTTTCAGTATTGATATTAGACGAAATAGAAAAAGCAAATCAAACAGTTATAAATTTGTTTTTTCAAATCTTAGATGAAGGCCATATTAAAGATTCAAAGGGAAATGTCATTAGATTTGATAACGTGACAATAATAATGACTTCTAATATTGGATTTGAAGAAATTAGTGTCGGATTTAATAAAAATAACGAAATTTTTTCAAAATTAAAGGATAATTTTTCTACTTCTTTTATAAATAGAATAGATAATATTTTTATTTTTAATAAATTAGATGAAAGTATTATTTTTCTTCTAATTGAAAGAAAAATAAAGGAAATAAAAGATAAGTACAAAAATGTTAAATTAAACATTGATAAAAATATCTATAAAGAAATTTTAAAAAAATCTAATTATAATGATTTTGGAGCTCGTAAAATCGATAAAATTATTAAGGATAAAATAGAAAACATTATAATTGATAATTTACTTAAAGAAGAATATGAAATAAATATAAAAGAACTGTCAGTTACATAAAAGCCATTTATTGGTTTTTTTTAATACTAAAATATAATGGCACTTTAGTAAAAAATATGATAAAATTATTATACTAAGGAGTGACCAAATGAATAAAAAAGGTTTTACATTAATAGAGTTGTTATCAATTATAGTAATATTAGCCGTAATAGCTTTAATAGCGACTCCTAGAATCCTCGATTTAATTAGAAATAGTCAAATTAATTCTTTAATAATTAATGAAAATATGTTAGTAAAAGCCGCTAAAACATATGTGGGAGCTAATAACAATATTTTGCCTGTTAATGTTGGTGAAACAAAAGAAATTTCTTTATCTACCTTACATACTAATAATTATATAAGTAAAATTGTTTCTCCTTATGATAAAACAAAGGAATGTAATGGATATGTAATAATAACAAAGATAGAAGCTGAAAAATATGATTATAGTCCACATTTAAATTGTATAAACAATATAGGTAATTCGACAGACGATGGATTAGTAGCACATTATAAGTTTAATGATTTTCAAGAACCTACAGTAAATTTAGTTACCTTACCTTTTGATTTTTCAAGTGGATATTGGAAAAGTGCATCGTCATCTGTTATTAATAGCAAACTATTGAATTTTGATGAATCATACACCGCTTGGACCTTTTCTGGTGGTGGGATTGCCAGAACTGGGACTCCGGCCACTTTAGGTTCTAAGTATACAACCACATGGTATATTAAAGCTGGTACTGCAAATACAATATCAGTTAATTGGGGCGGTGCTCATCAAGGAACTAAAACAACATTTAAACTAAATTTGGAGACTGGTGTTGTTAGCGAACTTAATGTAATTGATGGTGAATATTATGAGGTTCATCCTGTTGCAAATGGCTTTTGGCAAATTTCATATTCCTCAACATTAATTTCTGGTACAAATTATTATCCTCAAATATCAACTGTTTCTGGAAGTGTAATATTGGGGGCTTTACAGATAGAGGCTAAACCATACGCTACTCCATTTGTCGAAGGAACACGCCATGGAACAGTGACGGATTATTCTGGGCAAAACAAAAATGTTGATTTAACTTTAGATTTTACACCGAAATGGGAAAATGGTAGTTATTATTTTAATGGTAGTAATACATACATTTTGCTTTCAAACGATATTATTTCTACATCAAATGCTAGATTGAAAGGAATTAGTTATTCTATTTGGATTAAACCGGAAAATATAAAAGAACAAAGGGTTTTGGGTCAACAAATTTCCGTAGGATATTCAGATTATTCAAATGGAGGTATTGGAATAAATAATGCTGGAAAACCAATGATGATTGCATATTCTGATCTTAATCCCGCGGCATATATATATGCCAGGGGGAGTACAACATTAAAGGTCAATGAATGGGTCCACATAGCTGGTGTATATGACAATAATAACTCTTTATTGAAAATATATGTTAATGGAAAATTAGACTCTTCACCAAGCGCGATAGGTTTATTTTCAAGATTGCATGAAACAACAACAAATCGAATTGGAAAAAAGGAACACGCAAATACATATTTTTATAAAGGTTTTTTGGATGAGGTAAGGATATATAATAGGGTTTTAAACGATTCTGAAATTTGGAATATTTACTCTTCAGAATGGGGAAAATTTTATTAGCAAAAATTATATTATAAAATAAAGGATGAGGATTTGATGAATAAGAAAGGTTTTACATTAATAGAGTTGTTATCAATTATAGTAATATTAGCCGTAATAGCCTTAATAGCAACTCCTAGAATAACAGATGCTATTAATGAAGCAAGGGAAAAAGAGTATAGAATTCAAGAAAATTATATTTCTCGTGCTGCAATGAATTATGTGGCCGTTAATAGAGAATATATTCCAAATGCAATAGGACATATTAATATTATTAAATTAAATGAATTACAATCATCAAATATGATAGATGAAATTTTTGATTCTAAAGATTCGTCTCAAAAATGCGATGGATATGTATATGTGGAAAAAGATGAAAATGTAGATTTAAAAACAAAGTCATTTTTGAAATGCGGAAGTAATTATGTTACTGAGGGCTATATCGAAAATGCATTTTTTCAAGTTGATTTTTTAGTAGTTGCCGGTGGCGGTGGAAGTGGTAGTGGTGACCGCGTTGGTGGTGGCGGAGCAGGTGGATTAATTTTTGCACAAAAAATAGTTAATGAAAAGATTAATGTCATTAATATAGGTGCAGGAGGAACAATAGAAAATAATGGTCAAAATTCCTCTGCTTTTGATTATATAGCAATTGGTGGCGGTGCTGGTGGTTGTTCATCAAATTCAATTAATTGCAATGATGGAAAAAATGGAGGTTCTGGTGGTGGAGCAGGTAATGGATCATATTGGTATAACAACATAGGAACAATTATTCCTGGTGGTCTAGGAACTGCTAAACAAGGTAATGCAGGTGGAAATTCTACATATAGAACCCCTTATACTGGTGGTGGAGGCGGAGGCGCTGGTAGTCCTGGTGTAGATTTTAACCCTACAACAAATCTCAATGGTAATGGTGGCGATGGTTTGTATTTCGGTGATAAATTTGGAACATCATTTGGTCAAGAAGGATGGTTCGCAGGTGGCGGAGGCGGAGGGTGGTATGGTATCTCTGGCGGATTTGGTGGCCGTGGTGGTGGCGGTAATTCTAAATCAGCTAGTGTTCTTGTTTCACAGCCTGGTATGCCAAATACTGGAGGAGGTGCTGCTGGTAGAGGTGGTTCTGGCGGTTCTGGCATTGTATTAATCCGTTACTCAGGATCTCAAAAGGCTACTGGAGGGACAGTTATATCTGTAAATGGTTATACTATCCATGCTTTTATAGAAGTTGGGACACATACTTTTGAAGTTCTAGATTTTTAAAAACCTTTTCAAAGGTTTTTAATTTTTTAGATAATTTAATTAATAATACTAATTTAAATATAATTTTTTAATTTATATAAAAATATGATAAAATAGTATTATACTAGGGAGTGACAAAATGAATAAAAAAGGTTTTACATTAATAGAGTTGTTAGCAATTATAGTAATATTAGCCGTAATAGCATTAATAGCGACTCCTAGGATAACAGATGCTATTAATGAAGCAAGAGAAAAAGAATATAAAATCCAAGAAAATTATATTTCTAAGGCTGCCATGAATTTTGTAGCTGTCAATAGAGAATACATTCCAGATACAAAAGGATATATTAGTGTAGTTAAATTAAGTGAATTACAAGCATCAAATATGATAGATGAAATTTTTGATTCTAAAGATTCGTCTCAAAAATGCGATGGATATGCCTATGTAAAAAAAGAGGAAACTGTTGATTTAAGAGTAACATCATTTATAAAATGCGGGAGTAATTATATTACTGAAGGTTATGTTGAAGAACCTCTTTCTAAAGTTGATGTTTTAATAGTTGCTGGTGGCGGCGCTGGTGGTAGTCATGTAACCCAAGTAGGTACGCAAACTGGATCAGGTGGTGGAGGTGCTGGGGGCCTTATATATAGAAGTGATTTTACAGTAGATTCATTATCAAATATTGAAGTAATTGTTGGGGCAGGCGGAATTTCTCCTGAAACATTAGGTGCTGGTGAAAATGGCAGTAATTCTAAATTTGGGACATTTATTGCAATTGGCGGCGGAGGCGGTGCACACAGAAACTCAGTTCCAAAATCTGGTGGTTCAGGTGGAGGGGTTAATTATAACTCGGCAACAGGTGGTAGTGGAACAGTAGGACAAGGATATGCCGGCGGTAATGGAGGTAGTTTTTATGGAGGTTCTGGCGGAGGAGGAGCTGCTGGACCAGGAGTAAATGCAACTGGAAATAATGGTACTGCTGGTGGAAATGGTTTATACTATGGAAATATATTTGGTGATTCATATGGATCTTTTGGATATTTTGCTGGCGGAGGCGGCGGTGGTACAGGTAGCGGGACTTTTAATGGCACAGAAGGCTTAGGTGGCCTTGGTGGCGGCGGCAATGGTGGTAATAAGAGTAATGGAACATCAGGATTAATCAATACCGGATCGGGTGGTGGCGGTTCAACTAGTCATGGATTCCGTGGTGGAAATGGTGGTTCAGGAATTGTATTAGTACGTTATCAAGGTCCGCAGAAAGCCAATGGAGGAACAATAACCTATCTAAATGGCTATACTATTCATGCCTTTACTGAGGTTGGAACACACACCCTTAAGATTTTAGATTTTTAAATAAAAACCTTGAAAGAGGTTTTTTATATTGAATAATTAATGTAAATAATAAAAAAGTATGATAAAATTATTGTTAGATACTAAGGAGTGACAAAATGGATAAAAAGGGTTTTACATTAATAGAGTTGTTAGCAATTATAGTGATATTAGCCGTAATAGCATTAATAGCGTCGCCTAGAATAGTAGAAACAATCGAAAAATCAAGAATCGAATCTTACAAACAAAATATGCAAACATTAATTGAAATTTCGAAAAAGTATGTGTTATTAAATAGGGCTAGGCTTGATTTGAAATTGGGTGAATCTATTGAAATAACATTAGCAGATTTAATAAATGCTGATTTAATAGATAAAATAGACAGCCCATGGGGTGATAATGGGTGCAATGGTTATATTATTGTAACCAAATTATCTGATAAAGATATAGATTATAATCCTCATTTAAATTGTTTTGCAAATATTGGAGATAATAGTGAAGATGGTTTGATTGTTCATTATAAATTTGATGATTTTCAAGAACCAACAGAAAATATTGCAAATTTAAGGATTAGTGGTATGAATAACATTACTTATAAACAAGTTGGGAAGGAAAATGGTTATGATAAGTATTCTATTAGTGGAACTTGGAATTCTGGAAGTTATCCTTATTCATTTAATTTAGGTTCAAATTATTATAATGCTAATAAGAGTTATAGTGTTAGTTGTGAAATATATACAAATGTCAAAGAAAAATTCACCTCGGATTTTGGAGTAATAAATATAGTAAATGATTCTAATATGACAGGTTTAAGAACATTAGTTCGGAACGATAATTATAGTGCACGAATGGATTATATTCATAGTATTAATATGAGTAATCCAAGTTATATAATTTCAAGACCAATTGCAAATGGTACTACTTTTGATCCGAACACAGATTTTGTTTATGTGAAAAATTATCAAGTAGAAGAAAAACCATATGCGACACCATATACATTTAGTATTAGGGAAGGAATTATAAAAGATTACTCTAGTAATGGAAATGATGGGTTATTAGAAAAAACAACAACGCCAAGGTGGGTGGATAATTGTTATTCTTTCGATGGTTTTAATGATTTTATTGCACTAGATCAAGATTTTAATAATTTTGGTAATGAAGGTGATTTTTCAATAAGTGCATGGATAAAACCTAGCAATAATAAGAGGAGTGCTATTATTTCATCAGGGTATTTACAGACTGAATATGGGAGATTTGGTTTATATTCAGATGGTGTATATGTAAGGGATGGTGGAAACAATCACATCAATGCTCTATCTGTTGATCACTTTGATAATAAATGGCATCAAATTATTGGGGTATTCAATCGTTCTCAAAATAAGATAATATTTATTGTTGATGGTAAATTAAAATCATCAAGTAATTGGAATGGGACACTTTCTTATGATACAGGAGATATGAGTATTGGTAATCTTATTAGACCATCAGGGATCAATGAATTTTATTTTAATGGCTTAATTGATGATGTAAAAATGTATAATAGAGCTTTAACTATAGAGGAAACAGAGAAAAATTATAACATTGATTTAGTAAATTATGTAAAATAATTAATATAAAGACTTTGTTTTTTAAGTGTGGTTAGTGAATTTTACTTAAAATATGGTAAAATTATTATACTAAGGAGTGACAAAATGAGTAAAAAGGGTTTTACATTAATAGAGTTGTTAGCAATTATAGTAATATTAGCCGTAATAGCATTAATATCATCACCTATGATAATTGAAACATTAGAAAATTCAAAGATATCAGCCCATATGCAAAATGAAAAAACGATGATCGATGTGTCAAAAAAATATCTAGCAATTAATAATTTTCAATTTCCTTCTGAAATCGGTGAGACAATTGAAATAACTTTAGATGAATTAAGGGGAGCAAATTTAATTGATAAAATTGAAAATCCATGGAATAAAAACGATTGTAATGGTTATGTTTTAGTAACAAAAATATTTGAACAAAGTTATGATTATACACCCCATTTAAATTGTTTTAAGAACATTGAACGTAATAGTGATAATGAATTATTGTTACATTATAAATTAAATAAAAGTAGTCATAATCTAGGTAATGAATTAATTAAAAATGGTGATTTTTCAAGTAATTTACACTGGATTAAGGGGGAGTCTTGGAATATAGCCAATGGACAAGCAACATCAGATGGTACAAATTCTTCATATAGTTCATTAAGACAAACTATTCCTACTGAGATTGGAAAAACCTATTTAATAAGTTTTAATCTGATTGAAATTCATTCTGGGTTTGTAAAAATATGGCTGCCTGGCGACTATATTCTTGGAGATCAAATTAATACACTAGGACAACATGAATATATAAAAACAGCAACTGCGGTTAATGAACAATTATTTATAGAGATTAGTCCGGGTTTTAGGGGCACTATTGATAATGTTTCAGTACGAGAATTAACGATTTTAGATTCATCAGCAAACAATAATTATGGTGTGATAAACAATGCGAAATTATCGGAAGATAAATATGGTAATAAAAACAGTGGTTTTGTATTTAATGGAACATCAAGTATAAATACAAACAAAAATGTTTTTTGGAATAATACAAATGATATTTCTATTAGTTTTTGGGTAAAACCTGCTACATTATCTTCAAATCTTGGAATAATAGGTGAAAAATTTTCAAGTTATGAATGGTCATTTTATCAATCGGGAAATACACTAGGATTTGTTTATTGGAATAGTAGTGGAGGTCATACTAATGGAATGGATTTGAAGATTTCAAATGTTTTTTTTGTAAATAAATGGGTTCACGTTGTTTATGTTTGGGATAAAAATAAAAGCGATATTTTTATAGATGGAAAACTCGCAGGAACTAAGGTTGCTGTTAATTCTTTAATAAATAAAACAAGCGAGTCGCCAACGATGATTGGTGGAAATATTTATACATGGGGCGATTCATATTTTAGTGGGAATATTAGCGATGTCCGTATATATGGAAGAGTTTTATCTAACGATGAGGTAAAAGTATTATACGAAACAACAAAATAAGCATTTGATATTTTTTAAAAACCATTATGGATTTTAATAAAAATGTGGTAAAATTATTATACTAAGGAGTGACAAAATGAGTAAAAAGGGTTTTACATTAATAGAGTTGTTAGCAATTATAGTAATATTGGCCGTAATAGCATTAATAGCAACTCCTAGAATAACAGATGCTATCAATGAAGCAAGAGAAAAAGAATATAAAATCCAAGAAAATTATATTTCTAAGGCAGCTATGAATTTTGTAGCTGTTAATAGAGAATATATTCCAGATTCAACAGGACAAATTAATGTTGTTAAATTAAGTACATTACAAACATCGAATATGATAGGTGATGTTTTTGATCCTAGAAATTCATCCCAAAAATGTGATGGTTATGTATATGTAAAAAAAGGCGATAAAGTTGATGTAGAAACCCAATCATTTTTAAAATGTGAAAATAATTATGTTACGGATGACTATAGCATAACTCCACTTTCAATTGTTGAAGTTTTAATCGTTGCCGGAGGCGGTAGTGGAGGAACAAGTAGAGGTGGTTCTGGCGGTGGCGGCGGTGGAGGTGCCGGTGGAGTAATTTATAATACAAACTATCAGCTTTCTTCTTCGCTTGTAGATTTAAAAGTAGGAGCAGGAGGACTTTCTAGAACGAAATTCTATGAATATGGGATGAATGGTGAAGACTCATATTTTGATTTGCTTACAGCATTAGGTGGTGGCGGCGGCGGTATGTCTGGAGGCCCTGGGCTAGTAGGTGGTTCAGGTGGCGGGGCTGGATATAATGGTTATAAGTATCGAGCTGGTACTGAAGGTACTCCAAACCAAGGATATAAAGGCGGAGATGTTTTATATAATAACAACGGTGCCGGAGGCGGTGGAGCAGGAGGAAATGGTGGTAATACGACCGATACTGCTGGAGTTGCCGGTGGTGTTGCAGGAGCAGGAGGATTAGGATTAACTTTTTCTGTTAGTGGAGAAAACATTACATATGCTACTGGTGGTGGCGGCGGTGGTAATGGACAAACTTGCGGAAAACCCGGTTTAAACAATACTGGTAATGGTGGAAATGGTGTTTATGCTGCTTATTGTGCAAGTTCAGGAAGCGGTGGTTCTGGGATTATTATAGTTCGTTATCCAGGCATTCAAAAGGCTAACGGTGGAACTATTACCTCTATAGATGGGTATACTATACACACCTATACAGAAGTTGGAAATCATGTTTTCCAGGTTTTAGAATTTTAACCAATATAATATTTATAAAAAGTCAATATAATTGGCTTTTTTTATTTCAAAACAATAAAATATGATGTATAATAAATTATAATAGAGGTGATAAAATGAAAAGATTGAATGAAAAAGGATTTGCAACATCAAGCATTATATATTCGTTGTTAATTCTTTTTGTTTTTTTAGCACTAGGTGTTTTAACATTATTTGCAAATAGTAAAATGGTTTTTGATAAAATGAAGACCGACATGTTAGCCTCATTAAACGGAGTAGATAAAGTAGTTATAACTCCTAATGCTGAATATGTGGTAGCGGATTTTGGCAGTAAAGATGATATCTTATCAACTTATTTTACTTTTAGATTAATTGGAGAAAGTCCAATATTAACAAAAGTATGTATAGATAAAAGTCGTTCAAATACTCAGGTAGTAAATGTTGAGGAATTATCAATCGGTCAACATGAAATAGAATGTACAATAATAAAAGAAAATGGTTACAGTAAAAGTGCAACCATAAATATAACAATCGATTCAGATTATGTATGTAGTTCAGTAACAAATACAACAGGAGGTAAAATTGCTTTTGGAGACTATTTACTAGGAGATGAATATGAATGTAATCCTGGAGATGGAAATGGAAGAAGATTTTATGTAATTGCTAGTAATTATGATAATGTAAGTTTAATAATGAATAAAAATATTGGTGACAATATTGAATATGATGCTAGTGGTGGAAACTTATTAAAAGAGGCAGAGACTCAATTAGTATCAAAAACAAATGATTGGACTTCGGCAACAGTAAGTTTTCCAACTAAAGATCAAATAATGACCTCAGTATTAGGAAGTTCACCAAATACATTAAATGAATATTCATTTAATAAATCAAATTATGAATGGATATTGACAAATACAAATTGTTTTAATAGGAGCTGTAGTGATGAAGGAACTACAGATACAACTTTAGGATATTGGATCAGTGGATCAGTATCTGATGGAAAAGCTTGGACTGTAGACTATAACGGCAAGTTTATTAGAGAAAACACAAATATAATAACTAAAGGAGTAAGACCAGTAATAACAGTTAATAAAACAGATATATACAACGCTTTAGAGGCAATCGATATTCCATTAATAACTGTAACACCAAGTAGTGGATGGTCACCAGGAAAAAACGTAACAATTTTATTTCCGGCTAGAATGTATGAAGTTGATTATGAATATAGTACAAATGGGATAAACTGGATAACGTTAGATCCAAGCGAAAGAATAGCAAATGTTCCATTTACAGAAGATGGATATGTTGTAGCAAGAATGATGGTAGATGACAAATTAATTCATTCAGTTACAACAAATATAGGTAATATTGATACAAATTACCCTGTTATTGTAGCAAATCAAACAACAGGTATAGAGGTAAAAAATCTAAATTTAAATATATTCTCATCATATGTAACAGCAACAAATGTCGGACCTTCACCTGTTTT
>JAQUGJ010000127.1:0-2615 GCA_028684255.1 Bacilli bacterium
AAACACTTGCAGGTCAACTTTATTCTGAGTTTAAAGAATTATTTCCCAACAATCATGTGGAATATTTTATTTCATATTATGATTATTATCAACCAGAAGCATATGTTGCAAAAACAGATACATTTATTGAAAAAGATGCTTCAATAAATGATGAAATAGATGAATTAAGACATGCAGCAACAGCATCACTTATAAATAATAGAGATGTTATTGTAGTGGCGTCTGTTTCTTGTATATATGGAATAGGTGAATTAGAAGAATATCAAAATAAGGTTTTAATCGTTTCAGTTAATGAAGAAATCGATAGAAACGATGTAATAAAAAAATTAATAGAAATGTTATATGAAAGAACAAGTTTAGATTTAAAAAGGGGAAGTTTTAGAGTTAGAGGAGATGTTATAGAGATTATCCCCTCAAATCAACATAATAAAGGAATAAGAATCGAATTTTTTGGTTCAGAAATAGAAAAGATAAGTGAATTTGATCTTTTAACTGGGAAAATCTTAATTAACAAAAAAACAGCAACAATTTTTCCTGCAAGTCATTTTGTTACAAATGAAGAAAAATTAAAAAAGGCAATAGAAAATATCAAAGAAGAATTAAAACAAAGATTAGAATTTTTTAAATCTAACAATAAATTAATTGAACACCAAAGATTACAAGAAAGAGTTAATTACGATTTAGAAATGCTTGAGGAAACAGGATTTTGTAGAGGGGTTGAGAACTATTCAAGACATTTAGCCCTAAAACAAGAAGGAGAAAGACCAACAACATTAATGGATTATTTTAAGGATGACTTTTTGTTAGTAATCGATGAATCACATGTCACAATTCCACAAGTAAGAGGAATGTATAACGGAGACCAAGCAAGAAAACAATCGTTAGTGGACTATGGATTTAGACTTCCGAGCGCTAAAGATAATAGACCACTAAAATTCAATGAATTTGAAAAAATAATTGATAAAGTTATATATGTTTCAGCAACTCCAGGTGATTATGAACTAGAATTGGTAAATAATAAAGTAGTAGAACAAATAATTAGACCAACGGGTTTATTAGATCCGATAATTGAAGTTAAACCTTCAAAAAATCAAATTGATGATTTAATAGAACAGATACAAAATCAAGTTAATAAAAAGGAAAGAATTTTAATTACAACTTTAACAATTAGAATGGCCGAAGAATTAACCACATATTTAAAAAAATTAGACATTAAAGTAGCATATCTTCATAATGAAGTTAAATCTTTAGAGCGAATGAGAATCATAAGAGATTTAAGAATTGGCAAATATGATGTATTAGTAGGAATAAATCTTTTAAGAGAAGGATTAGACCTTCCGGAAGTAAGTTTAATCGCTATAATGGACGCTGATAAACAAGGATTTTTAAGAAGCACACGAAGTTTGATACAAACAATAGGAAGAGCTGCTCGTAACGAAAATGGAAAAGTAATAATGTATGCCGATGTTATAAGTGATTCAATGAAAGAGGCAATAGAAGAAACAGAAAGAAGAAGAAGTATTCAAGATTTATATAATAAAGAACATAATATCAAACCCAAAACAATAATAAAAGAAATAAGGGATTTAATCTCAAATAAAGTCGAAGAACAAGAAGAAAAAATGACTTATAAAGACAAAGAAAAAATGATTGTCAAAATAGAAAAAGAGATGAGAGAGGCTGCTAAAGAACTAGATTTTGAAAGAGCGATGGAATTAAGAGAAATACTATTTGAAATGAAAGGACAATAATGATATAATTAAGTAGGTGAAATTATGAAAAAAATAGTTATAATCAATGATAAAAAAACAGAAATGAAAGAAAAAACAAATATAATTATAAGTTATATAGCTACAGTTATTGGATATGCTTTAGTTTTAATACTTACCTCTGTTTTGTTCCCTAAAACATTCTATATTGATAATAGCATGTTTGGAATATGGGCAATAATTGCAACAATGGTAATATTTTTACTAAATAAAACGGTAAAACCGGTCCTAATTTGGTTAACTTTACCAATTACAGGAATAACTCTAGGACTTTTTTATCCTTTTATAAATGTAATAATATTAAATATGGTTGATTTTATATTAGGAAGCCACTTTGAAATACAAGGATTATTCATGTCTTTTTTAGTAGCAATGGTTATTTCAATTCTAAATATATTTATGGAAATCTTGGTTTTACGTCCAATTACAAAGAAAGGAAGATAAAATGAATCCAATAGCAATAGATTTAGGAATTGTTACAATATATTGGTATTCTATAATCATGTTTGTAGCTATGATTATTGGATTTTATTTTGTACAAAAAGAAGCAAGGAACTTTGATATACCAAATAACTTTATTAGTGATTTAGGATTTTATACAATTGTTTTTGGGCTTATAGGAGCAAGATTATATTATGTAGCGTTTAATTGGTCTTATTATAGTAATAATTTGCTCGATATTTTAAAAGTATGGGAAGGTGGATTAGCAATTCATGGTGCAATAATTGCAGGTTTAATCTTTATTACCATATATACTAAAAAATATAAATTAAAGACACTTAGGATTTTAGATATGATCGTAGTAGGTCTTATAATTGGTCAGGCAATTGGAAGATGGGGTAACTT
>JAQUGJ010000128.1:0-2607 GCA_028684255.1 Bacilli bacterium
GGAATTAAAGGTAGAATTCAAACTCGTAGTTTTGAGGAAAATGACCTTAAAAAACAAATAATGGAATTAGTAGCAGAAAAAGTGACATTTTTATCAAGTAAGAAAAAAGAAGCAGATGAATAATCTGTTTCTTTTGTGTTATAATTGTGTTATAAAGAAAGGTATGTCGTATGAGTTTTAAAGATAAGATTGAGTATTATGAAAATATAGAAGATACAGATGAATATATTGAAGTAATTGGTAGTGTTCCAATTATTTTAACAGCGCCTCATACTATGAAACAAGAAAGAGATGATGGTGAAATAAAATTAAAAGAACCATATACTAAAGCCATTGCACTTTATTTAGCGCATGAATTAAAAACATATGCCTTAGTAAAAACAAAAGATACTGGTGTAGAATCAAATTCTGATGAGGCTGATTTTTTTAAAACTAGATTAATAAATATTGTTAAAGAAAATAATATTTTATTGGCAATCGATATTCATGGAGCATCTAAAGAAAGAAATTTTGATGTTGAATTAGGAACAATCAATAATCTTTCAGCATCTTTTTCAACAATTCAAGAATTAAAAGAAGCATTTGAAGAAAATGGTATAAAAAACATAAAAATAAACGATCCTTTTAAAGGTGGTGGAATCACCAGGGCATTATTTGGAATGACAGATATAGATGCTATTCAAATTGAAATTCATGCTGATTATAGAAATATAGAAAACATTGATAATATTTTTAAAATATGTGATTCTTTAGAACAATTTGTTTTACAATATCATAATATTACTAAAAGAAAGGATTAAAATATGGAATTAATTGATTATACAGGTAAGTTAAATGATCATGGTGAATATTTAAAAATTATTGAGAAACTAGAAGATAAAACTGAATATATTGAAATAGTTCTGATCAATGAATCAAAAGATAACGAATTAATAGATCAAATTAAAAATGATATTATTTCAACAAAAAAGGTATCTAAATGGTGGGGAACTAAAACATTCTCTAAAAATAATCTATATAAAATTAAGACATCAAAAAAACTATTTGATTTATTAAAAAGATATGAAACATTTTGTAAGTACTTTGAAAGTGATAATGGTGATTATGCAGAAATAACTGATTTTGGATTTGATGATATTGCTTTTTATGATGAATCTGGTAACTTTTTATTATATACAACTACACATGAAGGTTATATTACAGTAAGTGATGAGTTAATTAAGTAAAAAAGGGCTTTAGCTCTTTTTTTTATAAATTAATAATTCATTTTTATTTTCACCTAATAATTTTAAAGTGTTTTCATCTTTATAATAAAATCTAACTTCACCTAATAAGTAAAAATATGTGGTTTCATTTTCGTTAATTCTTTTATCACTAGAAGCCATTTCTGTAAAAGAAAGGTCTTTGATTTGTAATTGATTATTACTTTTAATTAAGTACTTTCCATTATAAATATTAATGCCACCATTACCGCTTATTTTATCATTAAATGATATCGTAATCTGAGCTAAACTATGATCTTTTGAACTTACACTCCATCCGATTAAAATCCAATCAGTACCTTTTAAATCGTTTTTAGAAGGGGAGAAAAAAAGCATTCCAAAAACACTTAATAATATAATTAAACCAACTAAATAATATTTCATATCATCACCATCTAAATTATAATCCAAAAATAGTAAAATTACAAATTAATTAGATATTAAAATTAGTCATAATATGCTATAATTATTATGGTGATAATATGAATATAGTAGAAATAATCGAAAAGAAAAAAAATAAAATAGAATTAACTAAAGAAGAAATAACTTTTGCCGTTAATGGTTTTCTTGATGATAGTATTAAAGATTATCAAATGAGTGCTTTATTAATGGCTATTTGTTCAAATTCGATGACTGATGAGGAGATATTTCATCTTACTGATGCAATGGTAAAAAGTGGAGATATAATTGATTTAAGTACTGTTCCTGGTGTTAAAATAGATAAACATTCAACAGGTGGCATTGGTGATAAAGTAACTTTAGTTTTAGCACCTTTAGTTGCTAGTACTGGTGTAATTGTTCCTAAAATGAGTGGAAGAGGACTAGGTTTTACTGGTGGCACAATTGATAAATTAGAGTCAATTGAAGGCTTTAAAGTAGATTTAACTAAGGAAGAATTTTTAGAGCAATTAAAAAAAGTTAACATGGTAGTTGCTAGTCAAACAGAAAATATTGCCTTAGCCGATAAAAAAATATATGCTCTTCGTAGTGTAACTGGAACTGTTGAATCAATTCCTTTAATAGCAACTAGTATTATGAGCAAAAAAATTGCTAGTGGTGCTAATAAATTAGTAATTGATGTTAAAGTAGGAAATGGTGCTTTAATGAAGACACAAGAAGAAGCTAGAGAATTAGCAAATATTATGATTAAAATAGGAAAAAACTACAACATTGAAACTATCTGTATTTTAACTGACATGAATCAACCATTAGGAAATAGTATTGGAAATGGTTTAGAAGTTTTAGAATCAATCGATATATTAACTGGTAAGGGAAGTAAAGAAATAGTTGAATTTATTAATACTTTTGCAAGTTTAATGGTGTCTATGGCAAAAGACATTAGTTT
>JAQUGJ010000129.1:0-2592 GCA_028684255.1 Bacilli bacterium
ATAATGTTTTAGATAATTCTTCTAAATCAGAGTCAACTTCTTCATTATTTATAACATCTTCTATTTTAAAGATTAACATTTTTAAATTCATACAATCATTAAATTCTATCTTATATTTGTTCAATATCGAAATATTTTTGTCACTTAATAACAATCCGTTTTTTTGTATTTTTAACATAGTTTTTTCAATATCAATATTTTCTAATAATTCATCAACCGAATAATTTTTCCCATTTATAATCATATTATTCTCCTAATTTATATTCACCTATGTCTTGATTAAACCTAAGTAGATAACCATCTGGATCCATGATTAAAAATTCTCTATTACCTAACATTATATCATTTTGTCGATAATAATTATCTTTCATTTCTATAAATATCTTATGTTTTTTTGAATTGATTCGATTATATATTTCTTCCACATTAGATACTTCAATACTTAAATTTATTCCTCTTCCAAAAGGATAATCCATATCTCCTGTTATCCAATTATCATCTTCAGTTAACTGATTTAACATTATTTGAATGTCATCTTTTAACTGTAGAAATACAAAGCCATTTTCAACTCTTTCATACATTAATTCAAAGCCTAAAATATCAACGTAAAATTCTTTGCTCTTTTTTATATCGGTCACTAATAATTCTGGAATCATCTTATTAAATTTCATACTATCACCACCTTAATTATATCACAAAAAAATCCACTAAGTGGATTAATACATATAAATTCCGTTGATTTTATCAATATCAGTTGATGGCAGATCATCTAAAGTCCAATTTTTATCAGTTTTAGTTAACTTCAATTCTAATGTATATTTTACTGTATCCTTTACTTCTTTTAATTTTTTTAACTTGTAGTCAACGAACAATGATTCATTATGTTCTCCATTTTCAACAAACTCCTCAGGATGATCTTCTAAATATCTATTAGCGTCATTAATTACCTTGGAATAATCAATAACCTCTACCTCGACAGTTACAATTGCCTCATCACCTTGAACTTCTTCATCTTTAACCTTATATGACATCTTAGGATAGTTATTTTTAATAATTTTTCTATATTCATCTCTTTGATTTGAATTGAAAGATTCTTCAATTGCTACTACAGAATCTAAGTCATCAGTAACCTCTTTGTCTAAAGTTTGATACTTATTAAGAAATATTTCTACTTGTCTTGTTGGAGTGTTATTTAAACTATCACAGCCTACAAATAAAAGAATACTAATAAATAATAATATTTTTTTCATAAATTCCTCCTATTCATATTCTTTCTAAATTCTATCTTTTTATACATTTGAAATAAGTTTAAATAAAGATTCTAACGTATTTGATATATTTTCATCGTTAATATTTTTCTTTAATTCTTCGACAATCTTAAAAAGATCTTCTTCTTTTTTATTAAAACATTCAAAAAAAATGTATTTTAATTTATCTTCTTCTTTTTGTTGCACTAATTTATTTATTTCCTCATTCAAATAAATCTTTTTTTCATATTCTTTTTTTGTTTCAAAAAGAAGTTCTCTATTTTTTTCAATTACTTCATAATTAATAAGGCTATAATCCATTCTTTCACAAACTTCTATTATTTCTTCTTCTTCGTCTAGTAATAATAAACTTTTATATTTATTAATACCATTTTCAAATTTTATTGCTATAGCTTCTTTACCATTTGAAAATAAAGATACCTCATCTATAATTTGTCTATCTTCAAAAATTTCACATCTTTTTTTTATCTTAGTAATGAAATTTTGTTCTACTTTTATTTTATTATATTTTATATCCCTATACGTCTTATTATTTATTTTAAAAACAGGTACCTTTCTTATATGAGTTATATCATCTGTAGTATTCCAATCATAAAAATCATATAAATTTGTATCAAAATTTAAAAGAATATCATATATATAATTCATTTTTTCCTCCTGGCAAATATATTGTGCACAACATAATCAAAAATCCAATTAACGCATTTAAGCATTCTATTCTCCTAATTATAAATTGAACATATTCTTTAAAATTATACCCAACAGTGAGCAAATTTAGATAACTTATTATATAAACTAAACCTATTATAGTAAGACCAAAACCAATTAAAAAAAATAGTATTCTGATGGACATATTATCACCTACTTAATTTTATTTGTTTTATATTTTTAAATTACAGTATAAACTTTATTTTATTTTACACTTTCGAATTGTTTTTCAACTTTTAATTTATTCTTATATGCTATAATTAATTTGGAGGTTGTATTATGAAAATAGAATGGAAAAAATTTATTTCAGGTAACTGGAATTTAAATATAGATGTCGAGGATTTTATTTTAAAAAATTACAAATACTATGATGGAGATGATAGTTTTTTATCTCCTATTAGTAAAAAAACAAAAGTTATTTTAGATAAATATGAAAACCTTGAAAAAGAAGAAATTAAAAAAAATGTGTGGGATATTGAAACGGAAAAAATAGCCGGTATAAATAATTTTTTACCTGGTTATATCGACAAGAAAAATGAAGTTATTGTTGGACTACAAACAGACGCCCCACTTAAAAGAATAGTAAATCCATATGGTGGTATTAGAATGGTAAATA
>JAQUGJ010000029.1:0-7472 GCA_028684255.1 Bacilli bacterium
TACGATTGTGTAAAAATAGCTTATTCAATGTTTTAAAAATTTTCTCCTCAATGTTTTTCTTTATTCCGAGTGCTTTTATTTCTCTTATACCTGTTATATTTTCAGTAGCCTCTTTAACATATAAATCAGATTCTTTCTTTATTTCTTCTTGTGTTTTCTTTATTTTAGGAAAGTACTTTGTCGAAATAAACCCCATTACAACTGCAAAGACTAAAATCTCTACAAATAATAATAAAGATATTTTAAACGCTATTACAAATACAACAACTACTACTAAAGACTTACAAACCATTTTAATTAAATTAGCAAGTAATTCCATTACTCTGTCTGGATCTGTATAAAGTCTATTTATATATTCGCCAACCCCCATATCCTCAAATGCTTTTGCTGGTAGTGAATCTATCTTTTTGTATAAATCTTTACTTACACCATTATAAAATTTAGTTTCTAAATAAACATATAGATATTCTCTTGGATATTGTAATATTGAATATAATGCTATATAAAAACTTTCCCAAATTACTAAGTATAAAACAAAATTTTCAAAGTTTTTATTTATTAGATTCTCTAAAGCAATTCCCCAGAAAAAAGCACTTAATAATGTGGGTAAATAAGTTGTTAAAACTAAAAAGATATATAGTCCTAATCTGATTTTTTCATCTTTTAAATAATGCCACAAGACTTTAAAACTACTAAATTTTTTCATAATATTCCTCCTGACTAAAAAACTACTATTACAAATAATAGTAGTTTTAACAGAACAATTAATTAATCGTTAAAATAAGCGAGAATAGGTTTTCCCGTTACTATTATTTATAATTTTTGAATTCATTAAATTTACCATATTCTCACTCCTTCCTTTTCAAATTCCTCTTTAATTTAACACAATAGAATCAACATGTCAATGATATTTGTTTTTTTTATTAAACTCTGAATGGATTATATGATTTTCACCTTCTAATTTTATTATATTTGTTATTACATTAAAATCCGATTGAATATTTAAACGATTCTATTAAATAAAAAATCCACGTAATTATTTCATATGTGGACTTTCTGATGCATAATTTATGTTTATTTCATTTTCAGATAATGCTCTTTTATATATTTTAACATCATCAATAAATCCTTTAAAAGAATTTCCTTTAAAAGTTGAAGATTTCTGTCCAATAGCTAGGTATGGTGAGCCATTATATGTAATACTACCAGAATAATTGTGTTTTCCAACTACTTTACCGTCAACATATCCGGTAACTACATTCCCATCATAAGTTAATGCAATATGATGCCAAACATCATTTTGTATAGTACCTGCTGTAAAGGATCTATCTGTACCATTTATATTTAATCTAAATATGGCTTTATTATTCTGTGTTGCTATACCATATGCATAATAAGGCGCTAACCAAGAACTCGTTAAACTATAAGGCATACTTATAACATCTTGTAAAGTTGTATTATTTGTCTTTATCCATCCCATTACAGTTATTTTTGGAGAATGAAAATCACTTTGTTCATTAGATACTAAATCATAACGAATCCAATCAACTTCAAAATATTCTCCTATTCCAAGACCAGTAGTCGAACTTACCCATCCGCCATAACTGCTATCTGCTGTCATATAAAAGGATACATCTTGCCAATTTAAAGATTTTTTTACTACAACTGCTGGCCAGTTTCCTTGTAAAGAAGGATTATATACCCCAAATCTTTGTGTTCCAACACTAGTTTCATTTCTTACCCTCATTGTAACTCTATATACTCTGCCATTAAGTAATTTTTCTCCGCCACCACCAAATGAAGCAGAATGTCCAGTCTCACCATGTGTAAGCCTTAAAATACCTCCACTCATTATTTGTAAATTCCACCTTGGCTCAAATCGATAACCATCATAATTAGTATCGAATTCACTATTTGGGCGCACATTATATTCTTCTATTTTAGTAAAGTCTATAATATTATTTCCATCGAATTCGTAATGTCCATTGTTTGTTTCAACCCATCTAGGAGTTTCATTTAACGACAATTCAGCATTATTTAAATTACCAGAATAGTCCCTTACAATACCTCTACGTATACTTGGAGTATATGGTGTAGGATAAGGTTTTATTTCTAGCTGCCAATTTTTATAATATATCTTGTGATTTAAAATATTTATATCAATTGGACATAAAGAATCACTTGCAAGGGGATTAATCATATCTGGTCTAACTCCTGCAGTCATACTTATTTTTTCCCAATTATTTACATTAGTATATCTCGAAGGTTTAGAAGAAAGATAATCACGACCTGCATCATTACCAGTATAACCTCCACCTGTTACATTTGCATCCCATGAAATATTATGAGGTGAGTCTGCTAAAATATCCATAGATAATGTATATTTTTTTCCTGGATCTACAGATATATTAGGAACTCGTATACCTTCCCATCCATATAAATAGTTTAAAGGTTTTATAAAATATTTTGAAATGTCATCTTCACCTGCAATAGTACTTCTACTAGTATCAACAGACATATTAAATTTAGTTCCTTGAAATAAATTCTCTGTGGGTTCCTCAAAATTATTAAATTTATAGTTTGCTATTAATCCATCAGTTTCGTTATTTATAATATTACTTTGATCTCCACATTTTACATGTGGGGTATAATCATATTTATCACTTTCTATCTTTGTTACTATTACATATCCATTACAATTATTGTTTCTATCACTTTGATCTTTTATTTCTTCCATTAATCCTGAATTAAGTAATTCATTTATAGTTATTTCTAAAGTATCTCCTATATTAGACGGCATCTTATCTTCATTAATTACTAAATATGTTGATGCTGCTTTTACCACCGCTTTATTATTTAAAATATGTGCATTGATTCTGCTACTATCTATAGCATCTAATATTCTAGGAGTTGCTATTAAAGCGATTATTGCTAAAATTACGATTACTGCTAATAACTCAATTAATGTAAAACCTTTTTTATCATTCTTCATAAATTATTACCAACCTATTCTACGTGTAATTATAGCAAAATTAGCACTTTTAGACAACCCTATAAACCATCAATATCTCTTTTATGCAACTTTATAATTGCATAGATATTTATAATTGCAAGTAAACCAATTGCAATATCAACTAAAGCCCACAAAAAAGTACTAGAAACAACACTACCTAAAAATAAAATAACAATTGTTAAAATTTTGAATAATTTTATATTTTTAACATTTCCTTTTAAAAATTTTAAACTAGCTTCTCCGTAATAGTAACCAGTAATAATACTTGAAATGGCAAATAGAATAATGATAATTAAAAGCATTACACTGCCAAATTCACCTAAGTGATAGTAAAAAGCATACTTAGTAATTTCAATACCATTAGGATCCATTATATTTAATAAGCTATAATCACTTAAAATAACGACTAATGATGATAATGTCCCAAAGATTAAAGTATCAATTAAAACTCCAAAAGATTGAATATATCCTTGTGATTTTGGATTATTTGTATCACTAACACCCGCACTTATTGCCCCTGTACCAATTCCTGCTTCATTAGAAAATATCCCTCTTTGCATTCCTATAATCATTATTCCAACACCGGCACTTTTAAAATTGAAAGCTTCTTTAAATATTGTTAAAAAAGCGGATGGTAATAAATCAATGTTTTTTATTAAAATTATTAAACAAACTATAAAATAAATCATTCCCATAAAAGGAACAAGGTAATTTACAACTTTAGCAATACCCTTTATACCTTTTAAGATTACCAAAGATATTACTACTGAAATAATAATGCCAATTACATAAGGTTTTATATTTATGATATCGACAATTCCTTTAGTAATAGTATTACTTTGAATAGGCATAAATCCTAATATAAAGGTAAAAAGCATTATAATTGAAAAAAGAGTGGCTAAAAAATTGTTTGATAATCCTTTTTTTATATAATAAGAAGGACCGCTAACATAGATTCTACCACAATCTTTTTCACGATATATAACTCCTAATACACTTTCAATAAATGTATTAGCAGATCCAAATATCCCAGATAACCACATCCAAAAAATAGTTCCTACTCCACCAATATAAATTGCCAAAGCAACACCAGTAATAGATCCTACTCCAATTCTAGCTGCTAAATTTATCATTAAAGTTTGAAAGGGATTAATAGAGTCTTTAGAACCTTTTTCGCTTAAATATTTTTTTATTTTAAAAAGATTAAATTGTTTAAATTTTATTTTAAATGAAAGATATATACCACTTATAATTATTAATAAAGTAACTATTATCCATAATCTATCATTTATAATTTCTAACATATAATCACCATTTAATTATATGTTGCGTTAATAAAAAAAAACTAAATATTAGTTTTTCTCTAGTCTTCCAAAGAAACTTGATAATAAGAATCCCATTATCATAAACACTATTGCTATTAAAGATTGTATATTAAATCCTAAGTTACAACTTTCATTTAAGACACTAGGGACTATTGATAAGAATAGTCCAAAGATAATTGAAAATGTAATTGTGTAGTATTTTTTAATCAATTTGTTTATAACTACTGATATTAAAAGTGCTCCAATAACTAATCCAAATCCTGCTGGTATTAATATTTGAAAGTTTAAATTAGCAATAGATTCAACATATAGTTCATATAGTCCAAAAGCCGATAAGATAACTGCACTATCGATACCAGGAATTATAGTTGAACATGCTACTGTAAAACCTAATAAAACAGATTGAAAAATATTAGGACTACTAATAGTAGGAAATAAATCACTATTAAAAACAAATAAAATTATTCCTAAAACAAAGAATGTTAAAATTAAAAAATAATACTTATTATCAAATCCATTTTTTTTAACTTCTTTATAGAAAAAAGGAATTGTTCCTATCACTAGTCCTAAGAAAGTAAATCTAGTATACATTTCAAAGTTATTTAATAAATAGTCGACTAATTTACTAAATGCTAATATTCCGACTCCAAAACCTAATAATAAAGGAACTAAGAATATGATATTTTTTTTCATATTTTTTAATATAGTAGCAATTGCTTCAATTGTCTTTTCATAAAGACCAAAAATAACAAGCATTACACTACCACTTAAACCAGGAGAAATTCCCCCTATTCCGACTAAAATTCCTTTTAAAAATCTTTCCATGCAAATCACCTAAATACAATTATACAAGAAAATCATCTAATATTGTATAAATAAATTCAAATATCTGATTTTTTTTAGTTATACCTTATTACATTGTAATTTTAAGCATTAATATAATAATAACAAAGGGGGTGTCTTTATGTTCCAATGTGAAAGTAGATTTCTATCGTCCATTTTGTTATTTTACCTTGGATTCTTACTGTTAGGATCTCTTTTAGGTTTAGTAATTGGATTATTAATTGGATACGTTATTGTATCAATTATTATTGGTTTTTTTATTGGTTTAGCAGTAGCAATCATTGTCAATGCTATTGTGCTAGTTATAATCAATAAATTTTGTTATAAACCACATGATTGTAGATAATCTTATAAATACGTATTTTAGAGGCATTTACTGTTTAATTTAAAATAATCTGGAATACAATATGCTAGGGGGTGTTTTATGTCAAAAGGAAAAGATAAAAAAGATAGTTGTGTAACAATTAATGTGTATGCAAATTGCGATAATGAACGTTATCCTAAGGTAGAAAATTATAAAGATAAAAATAAAAATTGTGTAACAATCAATGTGTATGCGAAATGTGATAGCGATTGTCCTGCTAGAGAAGTAGAACTACAAGAAGATGTATTTAAAGATTTTAATGAAGAAAATAACTGTGTATCAATAAATGTCTTTGCAAGATGTGAAGACTAACTTTATTACAAAACCTTCTTAAAAACATGTACAAATATATAAAAAATGGAATCATTAGATTCTGTTTTTTATTATGAAAAAACTCAAGATTATAAACCTTGTAGCATTTTATTAACAGCAACATAAATATAAGATATTCTATACCATGTTGAAATATCAACAATTCCAGTTACTGGAATTCCAAATACTTCTTGGAAAGTTTCAACACTTCTTTTTGTACTCACTTGATACCTGCCATCTACTGGATTAATTTTAGGAATTTTAGGATAACTACCACTTATAGTATTAAGCATCTGTTGAATTTGCATTATTGGTTCTCCACATACTCCTTCTCTTAGATTAAATCCAGGAAAAGAACTTGGAAGTCCTTCTATATTAGGGGCTGTTCTAAGTGTTAAAGTACTTGGATAATAATACCTTAATATTTGTAGAGCATTATATCCTTGATCTGCTAAACTCTTCGATCCCCATTGACTTAACCACCCAGGATTATTAGTTTTAATTCCATCGTTATATTGTGCTAAATAAGGATAGTCTCGATTTGGTAATTGAATATATTGATTAGAGATTTCATCGACTACGTCTGATATTGATTGAAATATTGTACGATTAAAAACATAAGTATGATCATGACTTGGTAACGAAGTAACGCTAAAATTATATCCTTGTGACCTATACCATTCAGTATAGATTCTGTTCATCGTAAAAGATATTATGGCATATACATTAGCCTTTATAGCTTCCTTAGGCCAAGTGCTATAAATTTCTCCTGATGCTACATTTTTAATATAGTCATTAAAAGGTACATAATATTTTCTAGCACTTACATTAGCAGGTGTTCCATCTTGAACAATCACATATTCAGGACTTAATGTTTCAGGGTATACTCTATCATTATTAGTATCATTCCACAATGAATGCGGTGGTACATCAATTACTTTAGTATCATTTTGACTAGCTTGTAAAACGACATTCCTAAAAGGTAGAAAAACTTTTTGTATTGATGTTTCATCTGGAAATATTTGTACACCATTAATAATAGTTGTTTCATAACCTTCTTTTACTACCTCTACTTGATAAATAGAATATGGCCTAACTTTGCTTTGTGGTTCTAGAGAGTACTGTTTTAAAGGCGCATCAAGTTCTATTTTTATAGTACTACCACTATTGTTAGTCTTAAAACTTTCCGAGTAATTATCACCTCTCACAGTCACATCTGCAGCACTGATCGGTTTTTCATCATTTTCACCAAAGACACTTACTATTAAATATCCTTTATCCATATATCACACCTCTATTACAATATATTCTCCTCTAGTAATAATGTCACAATTTTTGATCCTTAAAATATAATAGATATAGAAAGGGAGATTCTTATGGATGTTAATTCAATCCCTGTTTTAGAAAGACCCGTATTAAAGATTGGTAATCAAGGTGAATATGTTGTTTTTTTACAGACAGTATTACAACAATTAATGTTTTATTTTAATGATATAAATGGAGTTTTTGATAGTAATACACAACAAAGTGTTAAGTCATTTCAAACTAATAATAGATTAACATCAGATGGTGTTGTTGGTAAAGATACATGGAGTGCTTTGATATATTTATATTC
>JAQUGJ010000029.1:7572-10711 GCA_028684255.1 Bacilli bacterium
CCTAATACATAAGTAAATGGTAATATGTTATAAAAATAAGCTGGATCTTTATTTACTAATTGTTCTAATTTTTGTTTTTCAGCACTTTCTAAGAATGTTTTAAATCCTTTTATTTTACCTAACATTTCATTTCCATAAGGTGTTCTTTTAGGCATTAGTTTAAGACATATAATCATTAAAACTATAGAAACTAAACCAACTAGAAAACCAATTAGCAGCATTTTATCAGATAATAAGGCATCAAATAAAGGTAGTGTTGAGAACATTGCTAAGGAATGTATAAAAAGAAATCCACACCAAATTAACCTAGATAATAATGTAAATTGTTTAGTAAATGCTACTGAATAAAAAGGTATATATATTATTATCAAAATTAACATTGAAGATAAACTCTCAATACCGGAATACTCATAAACAGGTATTAAAATTATAGAAAATACTGATAAAAGTATCATTAATATAATTATTATTGATTTTGATTCAGTAACTTTTTCAAATATTTTATGCTTATTTTGTTTTTTATTCATATCTTCAATAATATTATTTAAAGTAAGATAAAAATTATTATATAAATTAAGATCTGTTACTGATTTTAATTTTTTTGTATAATCAGTTTTTTCTTGTTTTGATTCTAACTCTTTCGTTGCATCATCTTCTTTAATAGCCTCTCTTAATTCTTTTACAAATTCATTTTCCTCTATTTTTAGACTTTTTGCATATTTTGCTAAACTGTTTCCAGCAGATTCGAATAATCCATCAAAAAACATACTTTCATATACATTATCACCATCATATTCTTTTAGTTTTGTTATTCTAAATCCTTGTTTTTTAGTAAATGGTGATTTTCTTTTTAGTTCTTCTATTTTTAAATAACCTTTATCTGCTAAATAAATCAACAATGATAAAACATCTTTATTGTTAGTATAACCTTTATATAAGAAACCAACTTCTGCACTGTTAAGACCTTTTGGAGGATAAAATTCTACTGTTTGAATAACCATTTCATCTCTGCCATATTTGTACCAAAGTACAATTGAAATTAAAGCTCCTATAATTGGGAGTACTAAAAACAGTGTTATTAATGGACTATATTTAAATTCAGCACCTACAAAATAACCTTCTTCTAGCTCTAATCTAACAGTCAATGCTTCACCAGCGCCTAAAACTCCATTATAACGACCGGTTATTACTTTACCATTAACACTATATTCTATATTACGATTATCGGTTGAACCTTCTAAACCACTAGAAAAACCTAATTTTGTTTCATCAAATTCTTTAGGCATTGTTATAGTAAATTCAATGTCACTGATAGTTGTATCCCATTCATTACCAATTAAGTTGAAATAAAATTCATCATATCCTTTAGAAGGATCTTTTCCAATGTTATATAAATATGAAATTGTATAATATTTACTACCAGTTAAGGTAAGATCAGGATTTCCTATCTTGATAACTCTATAACCAAACTCATTAGATTTAGTAAACTGTTCATTTACTTTTATTTCACTTATTTTAGCGTGATTAATACTCTTTGTACCATCTAGTCTAATAACTGTATTTTTTAAAGGAATCTTTCTAAAAATACCGTGTTTATTTATATTAAAGTACGCTGTTATATCTTCATTTATATTAAAAGTATTATTTTCATTAACTTGAATATCTATCTTATACTTTGTTAATGCATATTCACCATTGCCTTGAGTATTAATTTCTTTGTTAATTATTGTAGGTTTTTTCATATCGACTTTATTAAAATCTGTAATTGGATCAATACCATTCATATTGATTTTTTGATTTTTATTATAATTATCGACCATTTCTTTGGTAGAAGGTTCAATAAATAATCTATAAAACCTAACATCCGATAGTTTGTAAGGTTTTTTTATATTTTTTTCTTCTAATTTATTACCCATAAAACTACCATTTTCATTTGCTATTGTATTAAATATAGTACTATAACCATCAGAAGCTCCAATCTCCTCTTTTTCTTCATTATAATAGTAAAATATATAGTGATAATAATAGAGATTGCTTGTACTTCTTTTAGCACTACCCATTATAAGAGATGGTTCATTTTGAAATTCTACATACTCTAAATTTAATTCAAATTTATCAGTTTTAAAAAAATTATCTCTTTTTAAATCAACAAGGTCACTTTCATAACTTACAGCATTTACCTTAATAGGTAAAATAATTGATATTAGAAAAAGAAAAAAACTCATTAATAATAACTTATATTTATTCATTATAATTTCACCTTAACATTTTCTCTATCTCTTTTATTAGCTTCAAAAAATTTGTTTTCTTTAAATCCAAATAGACGTGCAAAAACATTTGAAGGAAACATTTGCACTTTATTGTTCATCATTCTAACTACAGCATTGTAATATTTTCTTGAATTAGCAATATCATCTTCTACTTTAGTAAGTTGTGAACTTAAATCTAAAAAATTCTGATTAGCTTTTAATTCTGGATAAGATTCTGCTAACATCATTAATTTAGAAATACCGGTTGTTACTTTTTCATTAGTATCAATTTTATCATTAGTACTCATATTATCATACTGTCCACTTCTTAAATTGATAACACTTTCTAAAGTACCTTTTTCATGTTTAGCATAACCTTTAACAGTTTCAACTATATTAGGAATTAAATCCCATCTTTTCTTTAAGTAAACATCCATAGTTGCAAAAGCTTCTTTAACTTTATTTGATAATTTTACTAAACTATTATAAACAACAAATCCATAAATTAACAATAAAACAATTACTCCTATAACTACATAAATCCACATAATAAAATCCTCCTCTATTATTGATTACATTATACCACAATGTAGTATTTTTAAATATTAAAAAAAATTTAATTTATTACACTATAGTAATAATAATAATATTTATAATTTTTTAATAAAGAGACATAATAGTATTGGAGAGTGAAAAATGGAAGAAAATAAAAATGCATTAGATGAATTAAATAAAGGTTGTACAATTGGTATTGAATCGATTAATAATTTAATTGATAAAGTAGACAATCAAAAATTCAAAAACATTCTAGAAAAACAATTAGCGCAATATGACAAAATAGAAGATAAAATAAATTCTATATATAGTAATTATAGTGATAAAAGTCCTCA
>JAQUGJ010000030.1:0-10647 GCA_028684255.1 Bacilli bacterium
ATTAAAAACAGTGTTTCTCAATATGGTTGGTATAAAGATTTATTTGTACCATATGCAAGTGGAGATTTAATAGTTGATATACCAGGAGAATTTGGAAAGATGGAAAAAGCTTATAGTACTAAAGGAACATTAGAAGAATGGATAAAATTAATAAAACCATTATTAAGTAATGATATATTTAGAACTTATATTAATTGTTCTTTTGCAGTACCTTTGCTTAAAATTTTATAAGTTAGAAACTTTGTCTTTCATAATTGGTATTATTCAAGAAGTGGAAAAACGGCTGCCTTAAAAGCCGCTCAATCGGTATGGGGTAACCCAGAAGTATTAATAACAAGTTTTAGTACTACCAAGGTAGCATTAGAGGCACTTGCAACAATTAATAACGATTTACCACTATGTATTGATGAAAGAGAAGTAGCAGGTAAAAACAATGATGAATTTAATTCTAACTTTGTTTATACAGTAAGTAATGGTAAAGGAAAAATTAGAGGATCCAAAGATGGAGGAATAAGAGAATTCAGAGAGTGGAAAAATATAACTCTTACTACTGGAGAATCAACTATAACATCTAATAACTCAAATAATGGAGTAATATCAAGAGTAATAGAAATTTATGGAGTAGATGCTATAAATATTCATAAAGAAATAATAGAACATTATGGAGTAGCGGGAGAAACTTACATTAAAGAAATTATCAAATTAAAAAAAGATAGATCAAAAGAATTATCTGCTTTTATGAATGAAATAATAAAATATCTAACTAATCAAAAACTAACTACAATAACATCCCATATAAATATAGCTGCACTTCTAGTAATAACTGATTATTTAACTAATAAAATTATATTTAATAATCCTAATAAAGATAATAGTGTTCAATATGGTTCAAGACTTCTAAAAATATTAGATGTTAATAAAAATAAAGATATGATAGAACATGCATACGAAACACTTATTAGTGTATTTCAATCCAAATCAGAAATGTTTAATTGGAATTTCAAAGGGATGAGATTAGGTAAATACTTAGATCATAAATATTATGTTTATCAACAAGCCTTTGATGATGAAGTAGTAAAACTAGGCTTTAATCCCAAAACAATTAAAAAAGGTTTTAGTGAAAGAGGTTATATTGAACATAATAAAGGTACATATACTAAACAAACTAGAGATGATAATGACAGGGCAAGATATATTTGTGTAGTTGAACCAAACTATATAGATGATGAACTAGAACAAGAATTAATTATTAATGATGTTCTAAAAGAAGAACATGATACTAAGTATAAAGTAAAATAATCTGTGACAAGAAAAAACAATCAATCCTTTTAATATAAACAAAAAAACTAAAAAATAGTGTCACAGATTATTAAAGGAAGCCCCCACCATAGAATCTCTAGAAAATAAAAATTATGGAAAACGGCCCCCAGCTGCGCGTGTGAAATCGCGTATTTCATAAGGGGGGTATCAAAAATTTACTTTTGCATATTTCAATAAGGGGTATCAAAAAAGCTTACCAATCAATTGAACAATTTAAATGCTAAAATATTATTTTTAATAAAATTAATAAATATACTACCAATATATCAAATTGATCGATATGATGTATGTGGAGGTAATATTATGGACGGATTAAGGGAATTTGATTTAGTAGAAGTGTTTCCATATTTAATAAAAAGAAACTATAAAAGTCTCGCTTACTTTGTAATGGATGTTAATCATTGTACCAAAGAAGAAGTGATAGAAAAAATTGATTTTATTGATAACTCAAACTATTACTATGTTTACGATTACGATGATAATAGCAATCAATATATTTATTTAACTGTTATTCAAGAAGTAAATGAATTAAGCAATTGGACAATAAAGATGATCCAACATAACAAACTGAAAAAAGGTGAAAGCTTTATGACCATTCATGAAAAAGACTTATCAAACAAATAAAAACCAACCAATAGAGCAATTATGCTTTAAAGGTTGGTTCTTTTTTATTGCCTCTTATTAATAATTATAGGTAAATCATTTATAATAAGTCTGTTTTCTTTAATCATAATTAAATCGCTTTATCAAGTGTTCTATAATATGATTCTAAATTAAAAAGATTGCAAGTCTTATGTCGAAATATCAAATTAAATACTATAATATAAACTGCATTGATGGTATAATGGAGATGTATATGATTGGAGGCGAGAGTATGGCAAAACCGAAACCATTTGTCAAATGGGTTGGTGGAAAAAGGCAGATAATAGAGCGTATAAAAGAATATGCACCAAAAGAATTCGGAACATATTTTGAACCATTCGTTGGTGGGGGAGCTGTATTATTTGAATTGATACCAAAAAACGCGGTAATCAATGATTACAATGCAGAGTTAATCAATATTTATAATATATTGGCAGGAAACAAGAATAAACTAGATGATTTATATAAGCAACTCAAAATATATGAGAGTAATAACTGTGAAGAGTATTTTTATAAAATCAGAAATATTGATAGAGAAAAAGAAATAATATCTAAATGGACTGATTATGAAAAAGCAGCGCGAACTATTTATTTGAACAAAACTTGTTTTAACGGATTATATCGTGTAAATAGCAAGAATGAATTCAACGTTCCTTTTAACAAAAGCAAAAAGGTTAATACATTTGAACAAGATAATTTAGAAGCAATTCATGAATATTTAACAAAAAACAATGTAATTATTTTAAACGGTGACTTTGAAGACGCTGTAAAAAATGCTAAAAAAGGTGACTTTGTATATTTTGATCCACCTTACGATAATTTGAAAGATGATTCATTTACTAGTTATACCGATAAAGGATTTGGAAAAGAAGACCAAATAAGATTATTTAATTGTTATAAAAGATTAGATAAAAAGGGAGTTAAAGTAATGTTATCTAACCATAATACAGTCTTTATTAATGAATTATATAAAGACTACAACATAACAGTTATTAACGCAAAAAGAAATATTAATTCAATAGGTAGCAAAAGAGGTTCTGTTGAAGAAACTATTATCACAAATTATTAATAATATTAAACCGTATTATAATAACGCTGATACGATTTTAATAAATAACGACTCCCTAAAAGTTATAAAAAAAATAAAAGAAAAATCGATAGATATGATTTTTGCTGATCCGCCTTATTTTCTTTCTGGAAATGGAATTACGTGTCAGTCAGGTAAGATGACCAGCGTGAAAAAAGGAGATTGGGACGAGAAAATAAGTGTTTTAGAAAAGCATAAATTTAATAAAAAATGGCTCAAGGAATGCAAAAAAGTTTTAAAAGATGAAGGTACTATTTGGATAAGTGGAACAATGCATAATATATATTCAATTGGGCTAGCTCTTGAAGAAGAAGGATTTAAAATTATTAATAATATTACTTGGAAAAAATTAAATCCACCACCGAATATTAGTTGCCGTGCATTTACTCATTCAACCGAAACGATTCTTTGGGCAAAAAAAGATTTGAAGAAGGCAAAGCATAAATTTAATTATGATTTAATGAAAGAAATGAATAAAGGGAAACAGATGAAGGATGTTTGGGAAACACCTCTTGTAAAGACTAGTGAAAAGAAGCACGGGAAACACCCTACACAAAAACCCATAGCTTTATTAGAAAAAATTATATTAGCGTCAACTGATGAAGATGATGTTATATTAGATCCATTTAGTGGCAGTGGGACTACTGGAGTGGTAGCCAAGATGTTAAATAGAAAATATATTGGAATAGAAAAAGAAAAAGAATATTTGGATTTATCAGTAAGGAGGCTTGAAAATGAAAAGAAGATTTGAGGAAATAATAGGTAGTTTAAGGGATTCTATAGCAACATACAATTATTATGTTGATTTTGATAAGGTATATAGAAACGTTAGTAAAGTAGAAATGCAACTAAACTTATTAAATTATTTAATTGGGAAAGACAATATTGAACAAGAGTTTATGAAACTTATCGTGGAATATCCTGATGTAATAGAAGTTATACCAATTTTACTTGCTGTTCGTGAAGGTGAAATTAAAATAATTGATGGTGAAGTAATATCTTATAGTTTTAAGAAAATGAACAGAGAAGTAGCAGATTATACTAAATTATTAAGAGAAAGTGGATTAGTGGAGTTATTAGAAAAGAAAAAAATCAAGAATTTAGTAGATTATGTAACGGGTGTTGAAGTTGGGCTTGATACAAATGCAAGAAAGAATAGAACTGGTCATTTAATGGAAGATATTGTGGAGAGTTACATTAAAAAAATACCTAATGTTGATTATTTAAAAGAAGCTACTAAAAATGACATTAAAAAACATTTTAAAACCGATGAATTAGATGATCTTAACTTAGATGATGAAAAGAAGACAAACAAGCGATTTGATTTTGTTGTTAAATCTAGAACTGGCAAATTGCTTTTAATAGAAACTAATTTCTATGGTGGAAGTGGTTCTAAATTAAACGAAACGGCTAGAAGTTATGCTAAACTCGGAAAAGATATTAAAGGTATTAGCGGTATTGAATTTGTATGGATAACCGATGGTAAAGGGTGGCGTTCAACACAAAATAATCTAAGAGAAGCATATGGCGTTATTGAACATTTATATACTTTAGATGATTTAGATAATGGCGTGCTAGAAAAAATATAGTGAGGTGGAGTGTTTGTATAAAGCTTTTATTGATTCTATTGAAAAGTTATTGAAAGATAATAATTTATGGGATGATAATTACAAGATAATTGCCAATCCCAAAAGAAGTGGACAGTCTTTTTGTTTCTTTATATATGAAAATGATAAAAAAAGAATGGTTGCTAAGTTTTTTGATTATTTAAAAGGATTGAATGCTATTACTGAATTTGTTAATACAGATGCTTTTTCAACGGTCGATGAATATATCAATTCATTGGATGATAGTCCCATACCGTATGAATTAAATAAAATTAACGAAATTGTTTATTATTTAAAAAGGTCGTTTGACAGGTATATAGATGTGACAAGTAATACTGAAGGTTTATTCCCTAAGGTTTATGCCTATTCCAGCAATATAAAACTTATCAATTCATTTTTTGGATTATTAATAGAAGAGGCAATAGATGGGGAAACATTAGAAAGCAAACACAAGAAAATTAAGCTAGATAAAGTTGAGAATGTTAACCTTTCTAAATCACTACTACATAGTATTGGTAAAACGATTAAAAAATATTATGAGTATGGATTAGTACACAGAGACCTTTCGCCAGATAATATAATGGTTACACCAAATGAAAAGTTTGTGGTAATTGATCCAGGAACAATCAAAATAATTAATAGAGATAGTACTAATTATGGATATATAATGGGAAAACAAATATATGCATCACCAGAACAATATTATGGAAATGCTTGTAAAGCAGATTTTTCAAGTGACTTATATTCCTTAGGTATAATATGTTATGAAATGATTACTGGAATTAATTTAATAGATAAATATTTAACACAGGGTTCAAACAGGCCGCATGACAATATTTTAGATAAATTAGACCGGGAAGTCGAAGATATATTTTATGAATTCTGTGATGAAAACAATGAAAAAAACATATTACTATTTAGTGTTTTAAAAAAAATGTTGCAACCGGAAAATTTATATAGATTTGAAAATGTGGATAGTTTTTTAGAGGCTCTTTCCACTTTGGGAGGTGAATAAATTGACAAAAGTATTAATTCAGCATGGTCCTGCAAAAGGAAATAAAATAACAGATGCAATTAATAACGATGAAGCATCGGGTGTGGTATTTTCTTTGCGAGAAGAGTTATTTGATTCAATAAAAGCATATTCTAGTTCTACAAGTAGTTTAAATAAAGACAACATATTTATTGATCCACAATTTTATTATTCAACTTTTAATAAGGATTTATTAAAAAATCTTGAACATAATTTTGACTTTCCTGCTGAGGTTTCAAGAAGAGATATGAGAACAAAAGATCCTAGAATAGATGGTTATTTTAATAAATACTATTCTTCTATTAAGGAGATATCAAATAATATAATAACTCCAACTTTATACATAGATTCAATTGATTGGAAGTTTGATTATTCATTGGATATATATAAAAAGTTTAGGGATTTTGATACCGACAACAAATTTAGTCATTATATGTCATTATTGATGGATGTAAAATTATTCCATAGTAAAAACGATGTTGATGAAATATTGCTAGATTTAGTAGAAGAAAATAAGGATTACAATAATAATGGGATTTATTTAGTTATAAACTATGATACAAATGCTAATAATAATTACGAGTCTATAGATCCGGAAACACTATCTAACATATTATATTTTATATATTCTTTACAAAAGAAAGATTTTAGTGTCATTGTGGGATATACTTTTGTTAATTCGTTGCTATTTAACATGTTAAATTGTGACTATATAGCTAGTGGTTGGTTTAATAATTTAAGAAAATTTAATACCGCACGATTTGATGGAGTGGATATATTTGGGCGAAGGAAGAAAAAATATTTATCATTACCATTATTAACATATTTACCATTTGAAACGATAAATGAAATAGCAAAAAACTTTGATGTTGATGTGTTAAAATCTAATACGAAAATAGATACTACTGCTTTTAATGATTCTGATGACGTCTCGTTTGTTGACTTAGAACATCAATATTGGGAAGCGTTGTCAATAATGTCTGCCGAAGCAAACGATATTGAGAGTATTGAAGAAAGAATTAAATTCACAAAAAGAAAGATTGAGTTTGCAATTAAAATGTATAGTGATATATATAACACTATACCTAATTATGCTGAGTTACAAAATGTATTAAAAAAGGCATCGTCACATCTGGAAGATTGGCTACTTGGAATAGAGTTGTTTATAAAAAAAGCCCAACTAATTATTAGTTAGGGCTTTTTCTGATAATAAATATGATTGAACTAAATTTATTAATCTAACATATTTTTTTATTTCATTTTTTGAAGATGCTTGTAAAAGTACAGAATATTTTTTATGAGTAACTCCAATAATTCCGATACCATTATCTTTAAGAAATTGATAGTTCTTATTATGTATTTTTATTGCTTCAACCATTGGAAAAACAATATAACTATAATCGACATAGTCTTTATTGATTGAAGCCTGGAAGAAAGCTTTATTATAGTCATGTAGCTTTGCCTCAAATCCTGTTATTATAACCTTTGGGAATTCAAATGCAATATTCCTGTAATAAAAGTTATCAACTTTTTTTATTAAATTAGTTTTTATTAATTCTCTTAGCATAGAAGTTGCAGTAGAATTACTTATTCCAGCTATTTCCATTATTGCATTTTTTGAAATAGGTCTTTGATTTTTGATTTTTAGAAATATTTTCGCCGCAGATGGTTTTGATAAAATTTTACATTGTTCCGTATTGAAAGGTATAGTATTGTTTTTAACGGTAACTATATCAATGTTTCCCCATCTAATAGGCATTTCTTTTATGATGATATCTTGCTTTTTTTCTAAAAATGATGAGAAAGTTTTTACTAAATTTTCTTCATAATTAAAACCATTCATTTTATCACCTTCACTATTCTCTTATTAAAATTATACCACTAATTGATAAAAAATAGAATATTTTTATTTTGGAACATTACAAAAAAAGTCACTTTAATGTAAAGGGATAAGGTAAATAAGTAATTTAACTAAAATACACAAAAGAATATAACCAAAATAAAAAACTAATTTACTTTTCCAAGGAAAAAAGTTATAATTTCCTAGAGAAAGGAAATGGAAAATTTATGAATAACTATGAAAAGATTATTGAATTAGCAAATAAAAATAATGGATATGTTACAACAAAAGAAATTAAAGCTCATGGGATTTCTTGTGCATTTTTAACTAATTTAGTAAAAGAAAATAAATTAGAACGGATTGATCGTGGTATTTATATGTTGTCTACTGAATTGGTTGATATATATTATAAACTGCAAATTGTGAATAAAGATGCAGTATTTTCACTTGCAACTGCTTTGTATTTTCATAATTTATCAGATAGAATTCCGATCATTATTGATATTACAGTTCCATATAATTATAGTGGTAGTTTGCTAAAAAATAAAAATGTATCTTTAAACTATGTGAAAAAAGAAACATTAAATTTAGGAGTTGTAGAAGCAAAAACAAATTTTGGAAATAGAATCTTTGTATACGATATTGAAAGAACAATTTGCGACATTGTCAAAAACAAAGATAAAATGGATGCAGAAATTTTTACGAAAGCTATGCAACAATATGCTTCATTAAAGACAAGAAACTCTATCAAACTATATAAATATGCAGAAATTTTAAATGTTAAAGAAAAATTAAGTGAATACATGAGGATTTTATTATGATGAATCAAGATAGATTAAAAAACTTGATATCAAAGAAAGCGATAGAAAAAACTTTTAATATAATAAAAATTAGTTTTGAAATCAATAACACAAACTCATTTTATATGATAGTTACAGATACAAAGAATTGTTAAATTTGTGAAAAAATTATCAAAAAAAATGATTTTTGCTGAGAATATGACCTGCGATAATGTTGTGATAACAATTGCATATTTAATTGAGATTACTGAAAGCAAATTAGTGTAATTATAATTATAAAACAATTTATATGCAAAAAACTATCGAAAATGATGTAGTTATATAAAATAGTGTTGCATATAAGAATTTTGTCAAAACTTTCTGGTTTTCACTAGACTTCTATTAATAATTATAGTATGTTGTTGGTGTATTAACTTTAGAGGGCTGTAACATATACCAAAATGATGCCCCATTGTGAATTACTCTAACTCATTAGAGTTAGTTATTGATACAGACCTCACATTTAATCGGTAGGATAGAATGTGAGGTTTTATTATGCCAGAAATTGAAGTCAAAGACTTGGGGTTTCCAGTATCGATTAAAAAACGAGTAGAAAAGTATCTACCTACTAAAAGCCTTGATATTACTTATATCAAATGACAACTTATATCATTTAAAGGTACAAACATCGATGTGATTAATCCATACAAAATACTTGTTAAGAAGGATCGAAAGGAACTGATGCTACTCTGCTATGGGGATTATTATGAAGATGAAACTGCAGTATTTTTATACACAATTAAGAATCGGATTAAGTGGGAATCAATAAAAAAAATATTAGAAATTGGATAAGATGTACCAAAAATACAAGTGCTATGATAAATAAATGTATAAGTAAACGATAAATTTATGCATAAGTAATTGTTAAATAAAAGATGAATATTTGATAAAAAAATGCAAAAAAATGTGTCTTCACTTGTAAGGGTAAAAGTGCTACAATATGATAAACTGGGGTACAACAAAAAAAGGAGGATAACATGGAAACAATATGTGGAATATACCCAAGAGTTTCAACTGAGGATCAAGCCAGAGAAGGTCACTCTCTTGGTGAACAAAAGAAAAAGTTAAAAGAATTAGCGAAGTATAAAGAATATAAAATATATAAGATTTATGAAGATACAGGTCGAAGTGCTAAAGATACTAATAGACCAAAATTTCAAGAAATGATACAAGATGTAAAAGATGGCAAAATCAATAAAATATTAGTTTATAAATTAGATCGAATTATGTTTTAGTTATAAATGGAATAGAAACAAATATTGGTTATACTGTATTTGCAAATGAAGATTCATCAAAAGTTACTAAAATATTTGATAACACACAAAATGTTGATGTTTCTGCTCTAAAAGCAAAAACAGATTCTATTTCTTCAAGAACTATATCACAAACAGAAATAGACAATGTAAAAAACTCAATTTTAACACAAAATGCTATTACTAATAAAATTGATTATAATGCTATGAAAAAGTTTTATTCTAGTAGAAATTATAATTCAGATGATATGTACCACATTTCTTTAAAGGAAGCATTAGAAAATGATACAACAATAATGGATGCAATTGTAAACAAGTTAACTCTGACAGATACTATTATGGATGGAGGAACAACAATCTATAAAGATTTTGGCTACTCTCAAGTGGCTTATTCAGAGTTAGGCAATATTGGATTTACTATTATAAAATGTAATGCAAAATAAGGAAGTGTTACTGAAAATCTACCTAATAATAACGATTATTATTTTGTTGATTTAAGTCTTGAATATGAAGAAGGTTATTGTAGTAATGAGGCTAGGTAAAACTAATTAAATGATATATTCATATTGGATTACTTACACGCATATTACATTAGTTTAGTGCTATAGTTATTAATTTAATATTGAATCTGTTAAAAGTAGAATAAAAAAAGGATTGAAAAATCCTTTTTTTATTGCGGGAAAGGAAAAAAAACATGAATATTCAAAAAATAAAAATTGAAGAATTAAAACACGCCGACTACAACCCAAGAAAAACATTACAACCAGAAGATGCAGAATACCAAAAGATAAAAAAATCAATAGAACACTTTTGATATGTAGATCCAATTATTATAAACAAAGATAATACGATAATCGGTGGACATCAAAGAGCAACAGTAATGAAAGATTAGTTATTAAATTTTGTAAGTTTGTAAATGATGTGAAACAAAATAATAAATAAAGTTAATTCAAGAAATTGAGTTAATTTTTTTAATTATTTTCTAATATTTTTCTATATTCTATTGGAGTTTTATAATTCAAAACT
>JAQUGJ010000130.1:0-2559 GCA_028684255.1 Bacilli bacterium
TGATAACCTTGCCGGTATAATTCGATCAGTTGAAGCCATCCCTTTAGAAGGTGATCCTTTTTTACCTTTAGTTCCAGATAAATATTTATCATTGTACGTTAAGAATTCTTCCGTACTCATAACTTCTTCTAAAACAGAAGTTTGTTGAAATTTGTAATCTCCTAATACACTACAATTTACTTCAACTAAATTATCGACCATTTTTTCAACAACTATTTTAGAATCATAAGTAATTGCATCCATGATTCCTACTTCTAAATCTTCTTCTTTTTTAATAACTGTAATACCTACACTACTACCTAAACTTGCTGGTTTAACAATAACAGGATATCCTAGTTTTTTTACTTGTTTTGTTATCTCTTCAGCATTGTTTAAATATTCATCATCAAAAAACCATAGATAAGGTACAATTGGAATTCCTACTGATTCAAATATTTGTTTCATAATTACTTTATCTTGTCCTAAAGCAGATCCTAAAACACTAGATCCAACTACAGGAACACCGATTGTTGCTAAATAACCTTGAATAGTACCATCCTCTACTCCAGCACCATGAACGATTGGAAAAGCAATGTCTATTTCTTCGACTATTCTTTTAAATAATCCCGTTGATTGTAGACAAAATCTTCCTTCTTTATTTACTAAAACAACTTTAGTAGCATACCTTTTTAAATCCTCAAAGTCTTTATATATATCTATCTCTAATAACATTTTACCAGTATACCATGTACGATCTTTAGCCATATAAATAGGAACTATTTCATATTTATTTTTATCCATATTTTGCATTGCTTGTACTGCTGATATAATACTTACTTCATGTTCGACACTAACGCCTCCAAATAATACTCCAACTTTAATTTTCATTTTTACTCCTCCATATCCTTTAATAAAAAATTTCTTATTACGCGAATAGTTTGTTCTAATCTCTCTAAATAAGCATAGTGAGTACATCCTTCATATATGACAACTCCACAATCCTCAATCAATTTTTCAAGTTCGTAGGCTCGTTCTACTGGAACCTCTTTATCTAAAGTACCCCAAATGGCTAAAGTAGGACACTTTATCTTTCTTAGTTCTTCTGTTATATCACAATTAACTGTATTTACCAATATTTTTCTCATTATTGGTGAAGCATTGCGATAATCATCTGATCCTATATGCTTTTTAGCATATGATTCTAATTTATTTATAATCGGTACTTTCTTTAAAGACTTAAGTACTTTTACTTTAAAACTTATTTTTTCTATTTCTTTTTTAAAAGGACTTGCTAGAACAATAACTTTTTTTGTTAAATATTTACTAGCGTATAAAAGTGATATTTTACCACCGAATGAATGCCCTATTAATATTGGATTATCAATATTAAGTTTTCTTAATAATTTTTCTACGATATCAACAAAGTCTATTACCTTTAATGGATGCTTTGGTTCTTCACTTAATCCATGTCCCGGTAAATCAATAATCGTTATTTGAAAATGCTTACTAAAACGATCACCTATCATTTTCATCATTTCAATATTTTGACCCCAACCATGTAATAAAACAATATTATTACCAGTCTCTAAGCCATATTTAATATAATTAATTTTAAGTCCATCTATCTCTATCATGTATTTCACCATTTTCATTATATCATATTTTATATTTGTTAAATATATAAAAAAAGAAGTTTACATCTTCTTTTTAATAATTTTTTCTTTTAATTCTTTTAAATACTTAATAGTTATATTCCTCAATAAACTCATTAAGAATATTCCTCCTAGTAAAAAAATTAATACTTGAATATAAAATTCTGTCTCTCCTTTTGATAAGAAGTAAGAAATAATTGCTGATAGAACAAACCAAAATGATTTAACTTCCATTGTGCTTATCTCAACAACAATCAATAAAATTATAATTAAAATCCAAATCATATCTAATGTCATGTTCTACCTTCTTCCTAATATTATTTTAAGATAATTGTATTAAAATGTCAAACTATATTGAAGAGTATTAAAAACACTCTTTAATTTATTTATCTCCTCAATATTAGTAATTAATTTAACTTTATTAATGCTTATACCATTTATTTTTAATTTTACACTCTCTGTATAGAAACCTTTATTCTTTATAAAATCAATAAAGTTATATTCGAATTTTTCAATGTTTCTTTTATTGCTATTAAAATCAAATTCATATTTTTTATATTTGTCAATTACTTTACCTTTATATGACACATTTATATATGGATATATTTCAATTATCTTCTTATCTTCAAATATATTTAAAAAATTTTTAGTCGTTATTTCATTTTTTTCAAAAGATAAATAGTATTCACTATAATCATTATCGCTACTAACATTCATAACAGGTCTTATTTCTTTTCTATTTGAGAGAATCAATATAATTAGTATTAAAGAAGATATAATAAATACTTTCTTCATAGTTCACCTCTTTAATATTTTGAACTCTTTTTGTCATAATATGTCTAAAAAAATAACACATTTTCAAATATCTCATAAGATACACTAGTTTAGGAGAATTTATGATTGAATGGTTTTGTAATTTAAATTATAT
>JAQUGJ010000131.1:0-2523 GCA_028684255.1 Bacilli bacterium
AAAACGATTGCAGCACTTGATATACCAGAATTACACATATGACATTCCTCCTTTTTGTCTTTTCAAAATATTTTATGGAAATTTTCAATATATGTGATTACTTATAACTAAATTCTTGTTTTTTTTTGTTATTTTTGTTATTATATTAAATGTATGACATTATATAGAAGGAGATTTATATGAAAGAAAAAAGAGAACTATTATTGAGTCTTGGTTGGGGCGCTACTACTATTATACTTTTAATAGCTTTAGTGTTGACTAGTAAAATTCCAACTTTAGAAAATGGTGAAGAGGTTGTTGCCAAGATAGATGGTAAAAAAATTTCAATCAATGAATTATATGGATCATTAAAAACTCAAGGAGGATACAGTGTTTTAAATACATTAGTTGATAAATTTATTATCAGCAAAGAAATTACTGATAATTCTGATGCTGAACAATACGCTGAAAGTCAATTAGAAACTTATAGATTACAATACAAAAATCAAGGATATGACTTTGATGTATTATTAAAACAAAATGGTTATACAATAGATGTTTTTAAAGAAGATGTAATGTATCAATATAATTCAAATATTGTTGCTGAAAATTATTTAAAAGGTCTATTTACCGACAAGGAAATCAATGATTACTATAAGACCGATATATATGAAGAATTAACTGTTAGACACATCTTAGTACTTCCAGATGCTGAAGAAAATGCTACTGATGCAGAAAAACAAAAAGCTGAAGATGCAGCTTTAAAGACAGCAAATGAAATCTTAGAAAAAGTTAAAAAAGGTGAAGATTTCAGTAAATTAGCAAAAGAGTATTCAGAAGATACAGGAACTAAAGAAAATGGTGGTTTGTATTCTAACTTTACAGAAGCTAATACTGACAGTGCTTTTTATAAAGCAGCTTATGCTTTAAAAGATGGGGAATATACATTAACACCGGTTAAATCACAATATGGTTATCATATAATATTAAAAGTAAGTAACAATGGTAAACCAAAACTTGAAAATGTTAAAGATAAAGTATTAGATGGTCTACTTGATGAGTTAAAAGAAGATGATGAAAACGCTATTACTAAAGCGTGGTTTGAAATAAGAAAAAAATATAACCTTTCAATTGTAGATACTGATCTTGAAAAAATATATAAAACAATGTCAGAATCTTATAAATAAAAAAAATTCCTTAATTGGAATTTTTTTTGTCTATAATCTCTTTTATTTCAGAATAAGTATATCCTTTTTGATATAACTTATTTTTAATATTCAAAATTAGTTCATCATCAGAATATTTTAATAACAATTTTTTTATTAACTTATCGTAATCTTTTGAAATATTGTCGTTTTCTACTTTGTTATTTTCATATATTTCTGCGATACATTGCTTATCATAACCTTTATTTATAAGGTCTAAAATTACTTTTTTTCTTAACATTGAATTAGAGTATTTAGTATTATTTTTTATTTTTTTAATAATGATTTTATTTAATTTATCATTTATTTCCTTATTGTATTCATATTCTATATTACTTATTAAATCAACATCAATATTGTGTTGAATTAGTTGATTTGTAATTTTTTTAGGTCCATCATTACTTAAAAACAACCGATCATTAAAATAGGCCTTTGCAAATCTTTTATCATTTATTAAACCAAGTTTTTTAAGTGATTCGATTACTTCTTTTTTTTCTTTAAAGTTTAATTTATCTAGATATTCTATTATCTCTTTTTCACTTCTTAGTCTTTTAGAAATAAATTTTATAACTTTATTATAGACATCATAATAATTTGTATCTTGATAAAGTTTGCTTAATTTTTCAAAGTCTAATTCTTGATTATATAAAAGATTGTTTTTTAAAATTACATCACCATAAGTAATAATGCTTTCATCGTTATCTAGCTCTAATTTATATTTATCGTTTTTTGTTTTTTTTATTTTTGTTATTTTCATTTTTCACTTCCTAAGAAAAGCAACTAATTTTTTATCTTAATTAGTTGCTTAGAACATTCTTCTAATGCTCTTCCTATATTTTTTTTTGATACATATTCGCTTTCTTTTAGTTGATAGTGCTTCGTTTCTGTCATTTCTTTAGCCCTCTTTGCTGCAACATTCACTAATAAATATTTAGATCCCATTTCAGTTAAAAGTTTATCAATTGAAGGATATATCATTCAACCACTCTCCTAATCAAATCATATAATAAGTTATAAATTTATTCAAGCAAACCGCTTTAATTTGACATTTTTTGACACAAATATAATTGTAAAGTATAGTAAATTAACTCGTCTTGTAACTTATAAAAATTTTCAATGAACTGTTCTGTTTTTTTATCAGCATTATTTTTAAATGCATCTAATACTACTATATTATATAATTTGTTTTCAATGTCTGATACAATTATTGCCCCAGTATATCCTTGGTGCGCTAAAGTTTTATTTGAAAACTCTTTAGAGGCAAAACTTATATCACTATCACAATGAATATAAAAACCGCCTAAACTTCGCCTTCTTTGACGATGATCATAAAATTTGT
>JAQUGJ010000031.1:0-10371 GCA_028684255.1 Bacilli bacterium
GTAATATTGATACAAATTACCCTGTTATTGTAGCAAATCAAACAACAGGTATAGAGGTAAAAAATCTAAATTTAAATATATTCTCATCATATGTAACAGCAACAAATGTCGGACCTTCACCTGTTTTTTCAAAGATATGTACAGATACAAATCATGCTTCTGCTATTATAACAAATGTAAATCAAATGACTGCAATCGGAATGCATAATCTAACTTGTACAATAACAAAAGAGAATGGGTTAAGTAGAAGTGTTAACATTTCAATTGAAATCTTTAATAGAGAATACGTATATAATTATAATGGTTACTATTCAACTTTTGTGGCACCTAAAACAGGATATTATAATTTAGAAGCTTGGGGAGCGAGTGGTGGAAATAGTGTAGGAAATGATTCGAATGCTTGTCCTGTTGGTACATCATATGGGTCTGGTTGTGGTGGCGGCGGTTCTTATGCTCAAGGTGCAATTTTATTAAATCAAGGTGAAACAATATATGTATATGTAGGATCTAGAGGAAAAGATGGTATTGTTAGTGGAATTGCTCCAGGTGGTTACAATGGAGGAGGAAACGGGGAGTACGATCATAGTGATAATGAAGCCGGCGGAGGCGGAGGAGGAGCTACAGATTTTAGATTGGTGTCTGGTTCATGGAATTATTCAACAGGTTTAAGATCAAGAATAATGGTTGCAGCAGGTGGTGGTGGCGCATCAGATATTTATCCCGGTGGACCAGGTGGGGCTCTAAGTAGTGTTGTAACTAGGTTTTCACCACCAGCTACACAGACAAGCGGAAATGCATTTGGAATAGGACAAAATGCTATATATCATACAGCGAACATAGAATCTGGCGGTGGTGGTGGTGGATATTATGGTGGATATTCATATGCATCAGACCCGGCCAATAATGGTAGTTATGGTCACACTGGTACAGGTGGATCTTCATTTATTTCTGGTTGTGTTGGATGTAACGCTGTTAATTCGAGTGGTGTGCATACAGGAAATTCAACACATTATTCAGGGAAGGTATTTACGAATATAATAATGAAATCAGGCTTAGAGGAAATGCCTGTACAAATGGGACCGGGTACGACAGTAGGAAACCATGGGAATGGTTTTGCAAAGATAACGTATCTTGGTAACAATTCATTAGGAATTGGAGAAAATGTAGAATATGTACATAATGGAAGCACACAAACTTTTGTATCACCAGTAACAGGTAAATATAAGCTTGAAGTATGGGGTGCTAGTGGTGGCGGATACACCTCATCGTATGCAACAAACGGTGGACGAGGTGGATATTCAGTCGGAACAGTTAATTTGAATGTCGGAACAATATTATATATTTATGCAGGTGGCGAAGGTGGTTACAATAATACCAACGGTGGTTTTAATGGTGGCGGAAATTCTAAGTCATATGGTGGTTCCGGAGGCGGGGCATCAGATATTAGGATTGGAACCGATTCTTTATATTCCAGGGTAATTGTCGCTGGTGGCGGCGGCGGTGCTGGCTATACTACAAGAATAGGCGGTTATGGTGGAGGAACTTATGGTGGAGATGGAGATCCTGGAACAGCAACTCCCGGAGGTGGAGGAACTTCAACTTCTGGAGGGACAACAGGTTCAACAGGTGTAATTGGTGTATTCGGTGGAGCCCAAGATCGTTCAAGTGGTGCTGGCGGAGGCGGCGGTGGCGGCTGGTATGGCGGTGGGTCTGGTATGAGCAGTGGCTCCGATTCTGGCGGTGGTGGCGGTTCGGGTTATGTATATACGTCGGCTACTGCTAGTCAATGTCCATCAGGTTGTTTATTAGTGCCATCATATTATTTATCAGGCGCATCAACTTATAGAGGAAATACAACGTTTTTAAGCCCTGAAGGTAATAACGCTGTTGGCCATACTGGAAACGGATATGTCCGAATAACATTAATTTCGCAAAGTTAAAAGTCAATTATATTGACTTTTTTAGTTTGTGAATAATAGAAGTATATCTATAATTTAAATATGATATAAAAACCAATAAGTTGAAAAGGACAATTTGTCCTTTTCATTTATATATGGAAAAAATACTTTAAAAAAAATTAGTAAAATGATATAATGGAAAAAACGATGAACCTTAGAGGAGTAAAATAATTTAGTTTATAGAGAATTAGTGCATGGTGGAAACTAATAATGAAGTTATTTGAAGGTTGCTAGGGGAGTTCACAAAAATGTGCGTAAATATGCGTTAAATAGACTTAAGATTATATTAAATTATAATGAATTAAGGTGGTACCACGTCATCACGTCCTTATACTATATAGGGACTTTTTTTAAGGGAGGAAATATGATTGAAGAATTTAAAAACTATGTAAATAAATATGATATGGATAATGTTGATATTAAATTAAAATATGACCATTCATTTAGAGTAATGGAACTAAGTGAAAATTTAGCAAAAAAACTTAATTTAGATGAAGAAAACGTCAAATTAGCAAAACTCATTGGTCTTCTTCATGATTATGGAAGATTTGAACAATTAAGAATATATAACACCTATAATGATGATAAATCAATCGATCATGCTAATTATGCTACTCAAATTTTGTTTGATAATAATGAAATAAGAAAATTTATTGACAAAACAGACTATGATCATATAATTAAAGTAGCAATCAAAAATCATAATAAATATGTTATTGAAGATGGTTTAAATGAACAAGAATTAGTCCACTCTAAAATAATAAGAGATGCTGATAAAATTGATATTCTTAAAATAGTCACTGATTCAGCAGAAATGCAGATGAAAGATACTGATGAAGATTTTAGTGTAAAAGTCATTGAACAGTTTAATAATAAAGAATCAATTAATAGAAAACATATTAAAAATAAAAATGATCTTATTTTATCAAGAATTGGATTTATCTACGATATTTACTATAAGGATAGTATTCAATATATTTTAGATCATAAATTAATCGATAAATTGTATAACAATATCGAAAACAAAGAAAAATTTAAAAAATATTTTCAAGATATAAAAAAATATGTGTTTAATTTTGTAAAGGATGATAATAATGTTAGATAAAAAATATAATCATTTAGAGGTAGAAAAAGAAAAATATACTAAATGGAAAGAAAGCGGCTATTTTGAATCTGGAGATCTATCAAAAAAACCATTTTGTATAGTTATACCACCGCCTAATGTAACAGGTAAACTTCATTTAGGTCATGCTTGGGATACGACACTACAAGATATAATTATAAGATATAAAAGAATGGACGGTTATGATACATTATGGTTACCAGGAATGGACCATGCTGGAATTGCTACTCAAGCTAAAGTAGATGCTAAATTAAAAAGTATGGGCCTAAAACCAAGGGAAATGGACCGTGATGAATGGCTAGATCATGCTTGGAAATGGAAAGAAAAATATGGCGATAATATTCACGAACAATGGGCTAAATTAGGATTAAGTTTAGACTATAATAAAGAAAGGTTTACATTAGATGATGGACTTTCTGATGCTGTAAAACATGTTTTTGTTTCTTTATATAATAAGGGTTTAATTTATAGAGGAGAACGCATTATAAATTGGGATCCGGAAGCTATGACAGCATTATCTAATGAAGAAGTAATTTATAAAGATGTAGAAGGTGCTTTTTATCATATAAAATATATGATAGAAAATAGTGATGAATATTTAGAAGTAGCAACTACAAGACCAGAAACATTGTTTGGAGATACTGCTGTTGCTGTTAATCCAAAAGATGAAAGATATAATAAATTAGTAGGTAAATATGTAATTCTACCAGTAATAAATAAAGAAATACCAATTATTTCAGATATTCATGCAGATCCAGAATTTGGGACAGGTGTTGTAAAAATCACTCCAGCACATGATCCAAACGATTTCGAAGTAGGAAATAGACATAATTTAGAGCGAATAGTGGTTATAAATCCAAATGGTACTATGAACGAAAATGCTAGTATATATAATGGCATGGATAGATTTGAATGTCGTGAAAAACTAGTTCAAGACTTAGAAAAACAAGGATTGTTAGTAAAGATTCAAAAAATAACTCATAATGTAGGACATTCAGAAAGAACTGATGTTATGGTTGAACCTTATTTATCAAAACAATGGTTTGTAAAGATGAGACCTTTAGCAGACAGAGTTTTAAAAAATCAAAAAAACAAGGATACTAAAGTTAATTTTGTACCATCGAGATTTGAAAAAGTAATGAATCATTGGATGGAAATAACTTATGATTGGTGTATTTCTAGACAATTATGGTGGGGACATAGAATTCCTGCTTGGTATAAGGATGATAACATTTATGTTGGATATGAATCACCTAAAGAAGATGGTTGGACTCAAGATAAAGATGTACTTGATACTTGGTTTTCAAGTGCCCTATGGCCGTTTTCAACTTTAGGATGGCCACAAGAGGAATTAAATAGATATTATCCAAACGATGTATTAGTAACTGGTTATGATATTATTCCTTTTTGGGTAAATAGAATGACTTTTCAAGGACTTGAATTTACAGATCAAAGACCATTTAAAGATTGTTTAATTCATGGATTAATAAGAGATAAACAAGGAAGAAAAATGAGTAAATCATTAGGTAATGGAGTAGATCCAATGGAAGTTATAGATGAATACGGTTGTGATTCATTAAGATTTTTCTTAACAACGTCTTCAGCGCCAGGAATGGATTTAAGATATGATGAAGAAAAAGTAAAATCTACTTGGAATTTTATTAATAAACTATGGAATGCTTCGAGATATGTACTTATGAATGTAGAAGATTTAGAGCAATTAACATTTACTAATCTATCTAATATTGATAAATGGATTTTAACTAAATTAAATCAAACGATTAAAAAAGTTAGAAAACATATGGAAAAGTATGAGTTTAATGTAGTTGGCAGTGAACTTTATAGTTTTATTTGGAATGATTTCTGTGATTGGTATATAGAATTATCAAAAGCAAATATGACTGATACTACTAAATCAGTATTAACAAAAGTTTTAATTGATATTTTAAAAATGTTACATCCTCTAATGCCTTATGTAACAGAAGAAATTTATCAAAAGTTTGAAGATCAATCAATAATGATAAGTAATTATCCTGTCTATAATAAAGATGAGATGTTTAAAACAGATATTGATCAGGTAATTGAAATAATAACGAAAATTAGAAAAGCAAAACAAGAAAATAATATAGGGACAGATTATTATATAGTTTCTAAAAATAAAATAATATTAGACAATATTAATCTAATTAAAAAAATGTTAAAACAAGAAAATATTGTTTCTGAATTTGAAGGTAATGATTTAACAAATATCCAAATTTCTTTTGAAGATGATATTGTAAATATTTATTATGATGGTAATGTTAATTTAGAAAAAGAATTAGAAAGATTAAAACAAGAACAAGATAAATTAACAAATTCTATAGCTAGAAGAGAAAAGTTATTAAGTAATGAAAATTATGTTAGTAAAGCACCTTTAGATATTGTAGAAACTGAAAAAAAATCATTAGAGAAAGAAAAACAAGAATTAAAGGTGATATTAGAAAAGTTAAAATAACTCTGCAAAGAGTTTTTTAATTGAAATAAATTATCTGTTATGTTAAAATTATTTAAAGAAAGAAGGTAAAAAATGAGAAAAGGATTTACTTTAATTGAATTGTTAGCAGTAATCATTATTATAGCCATTATTGCATTAATAACAACGCCAATTATTATCGGTGTAATTACTAACTCAAAAAAAGAATCTATAATAAGAAGCGCTGAATATATTGCTAGAGCAGCACAAAATGCATATTTAGATAATCAAGCAAAAATACCTTCTGAAAGAACTTTAATGCCAATATCCCAAGGTGGAAATGAATATGAAATTAGTCAATTAGACTTAGATAATCCACCATTATCGGGAACTTTTATAGTTGATCAAAATAATTACGACATAACCATAAATAATGCTGTTTTTGAAGAATATATTTGTAGTGGAACTGTTGCTAATATGGTTTGCGTTAAAAATTAAAAAAATCGTATAAATTCCAGTTAATAGTAAAAGATATTAATGTATAGAAAGGAATTTATATGAAAAAAGGTTTTACATTAATAGAATTATTAGCAGTAATTGTTATTTTGGCTATAATTGCCTTAATAGCATCACCAATCGTAGTAGGTTTAATTGAAGATGCAGATCGTCAAGCAGCAGAAAGAAGTACAGAAGCAGTAGTAAATGCTGCTAAGACTAGATATGCTCTTAGTCAAATGAATCCAACAGAATACTCTTTAGTGACAGATGCTTCACTAATAGAAGTTGATAATCCTCCTACATCAGGAACTATTGCCTATGGAACAACTGGTCAAATAACGCTTTCAAATGTTATAATCGGTGATTATAGTTGTGCTTATACAACAGCTACTAAGGCAACATGCACTAAACAATAGAAGATATATATCTATATTAAATGAGCCATAATTTTTTTTAAAATAATGGGCAATGTAAATATATTTATTATTTATATTGTTTTTTTTTAGTTAAAGTGTTATAATTCAGTTAGATTATAAAGTAAGGTGGTGATGAAATGAAAAAAGGTTTTACATTGATAGAATTATTAGCAGTAATCGTAATTTTAGCAATAATCGCTTTAATAGCTTCACCAATTGTAGTAGGTTTAATTGAAGATGCAGATCGTCAAGCAGCTGAAAGAAGTACTGAAGCAGTAGTAGAAGCAGCTAAAACAAGATTTGCCCAAAATCAAATTGATCCATCAACATATCCTATAGTAACTACCGCTAGTCCACTTGTTCTTCTTCAAGCGTCAGCTTTACCATTAGATAATAAACCAACAGGAGGAACTGTTGCATATGGTTCAAAAGGGGAAGTAACATTAGCAGGTATAAAATTTGGAAAATATACATGCACTTATACAGCAGCGGCTGGAGCAGCTTGCAGTTAATTCTACTATATGATAATTAAAACTCTTAAAGAGTTTTTTTATAAAAAGTTGAAAAAAATTTTAGTTAGTGATATAATCAAAATAGAAAATAGGATGGTGGTGATAGAATGAAAAAAGGTTTTACGTTGATAGAATTGTTAGCAGTAATCGTAATTTTAGCAATAATCGCTTTAATAGCTTCGCCAATTGTAGTAGGTTTAATTGAAGATTCAAATAGACAAGCTGCAGAAAGAAGTACTGAAGCAGTAGTACAAGCTGCTAAAACAGAATTTGCATTAAGTAAACTGAATAAAACTACGCCTTCAGCGACTGCTGCAGGTCTAGACTTAGATAATGCACCAACAGGAGGGACTGTTACATATGGTTCAAATGGCGAAATAACACTATCGGGTGTGGTATTCGGAAAATATACATGTACTTATACAGCAGCGGCTGGCGCAAAATGTAGTTAATTCTACTATATGATAATTAAAACTCTTAAAGAGTTTTTTTTATAAAAAAAGTTGAAAAAAATTTTAGTTAGTGATATAATCAAATTAGAAAATAGGATGGTGGTGATAGAATGAAAAAAGGTTTTACGTTGATAGAATTGTTAGCAGTAATCGTAATTTTAGCAATAATCGCTTTAATAGCTTCGCCAATTGTAGTAGGTTTAATTGAAGATTCAAATAGACAAGCAGCTGAAAGAAGTACTGAAGCGGTAGTACAAGCAGCTAAAACAGAATTTGCATTAAGTAAATTAAATAAAACTACGCCTTCAACGACTGCTGCAGGTCTAGACTTAGATAATGCACCAACAGCAGGAACAGTTACATATGGTACAAATGGAGAAATAACACTATCGGGTGTGAAATTTGGAAAATATACTTGTACATACAATAGCCCAGCAGGTACAAAAGCAAAATGTAGTTAATTCTACTATATGATAATTAAAACTCTTAAAGAGTTTTTTTATTGTCAAATATTGTCAAAATCGGTTGAATTTTTTAGATATATAATGATATAATCAAAATAGAATAATTGATGGGTGGTGATGAAATATGAAAAAGGGTTTTACGTTGATAGAATTATTGGCAGTAATTGTAATTTTAGCAATAATCGCTTTAATAGCCTCACCAATTGTAGTAGGTTTAATTGAAGATTCAAATAAACAAGCAGCAGAAAGAAGTACTGAAGCGGTAATAAAAGCTGCTAAAACTCAATATGCATTAAGTCAAATGAATGATGAATATGATGAACCAACAACTTATACAGATTTAGATTTAGACAATCCCCCAACAGGAGGAACAGTTTCCTTTGATGCAAATGGAGATGTAGTATTAACAGGTGTAAAATTTGGGAATTACACATGTGCTTATACAAAAGCAGCAGGTGTAACATGTACTAAAAATCCATAATATAATTTAAAAACTCTTTAAGAGTTTTTTTTATTGTGCTATAATTATGTAGGTGGTTTTATGAAACAACAAAATATTCGTAATTTTTCAATTATTGCACATATCGATCATGGTAAGAGTACTTTAGCAGATCGTATTTTAGAGATAACTCAAGCAATCGATAAAAGAAATTTAAAAGACCAATTATTAGATAATATGGATATTGAAAAAGAACGTGGCATTACAATTAAGTTAAATGCCGTTCAACTTAAATACAATTATAAAAATGAAGATTATTTACTACATTTGATTGATACTCCAGGTCATGTAGATTTTAGTTATGAAGTTAGTAGAAGTTTAGCAGCATGTGAAGGTGCTATTTTAGTGGTGGATGCAGCTCAAGGAATAGAGGCACAAACTTTAGCAAATCTTTATTTAGCACTTGAAAACGATCTAAAAATAATACCAGTTATTAATAAAATTGATTTACCTAATGCCGATCTTGAAAGGGTTAAAAAAGAATTAATTGATAATTTGGGTTTTGAAGAAGATGAGATAGTTTTAACAAGTGCTAAAGAGGGAATAGGAATAAAAGAATTAATTGAAACAATAATAGAAAAAATTCCTAGTCCTAAAGGTAATCAAAATGATAAATTACAGGCTTTAATATTTGATAGTTACTATGATTCTTATCGCGGAATAGTAACTTCTATTAGAGTAGTTAATGGCAAAGTAAAAGTAGGAGACACTATTAAAATGATGAATAGTAATAGTGAATATGAAGTAAGTTTCTTAGGGGTTCATTGTCCACAAGAAGTATATAAAAAAGAATTGGTGGCTGGTGAAGTTGGTGTACTTGCAGCAAGCATCAAAACAATCGAAGATGTTGAAGTAGGAGACACAATAACTTTAAAAAATGATAGAGCTAACTCTAAGTTACCGGGATATAAACCAATGAAGCCAATGGTTTTCTGTGGAATATATCCAACAGTGTCATCAAAATACCCAGAATTAAGAGAAGCTTTAGAAAAACTAAAATTAAATGATGCATCATTACAATTTTCAGCCGAAACTTCAAAAGCTTTAGGATTTGGTTTTAGATGTGGCTTTTTAGGATTATTACATATGGAAATAATTTCAGAACGAATTGAAAGAGAATTTGGAATAGATTTAATTGCAACTAGTCCATCGGTAATATATGAAATAACACTTACTGATAGAAGTATTATAAACATTGATAGTCCTGTTAAAATGCCAGATAGACAAAAAATACTTGATATCAAAGAACCTTATATAAGAACTAATATCTTTGCACCAAGTGAATATATAGGACCTATAATGGAGTTATGTCAAAATAAAAGAGGTAATTTTATTTCAATGGAATATATAGACTCAATCAGAGCAAATATTCATTATGAAATACCGTTATCAGAAATAGTGTATGACTTTTTTGATAAACTTAAATCATATACTAAAGGATATGCTTCTTTTGATTATGAATTAATTGGTTATAAAAGTAGTGATTTAGTAAAAATGGACATTTTATTAAATGGTGAAATAGTCGATGCTTTCAGTCTTATTGTGCACAAAGATTTTGCATATAAAAGAGGTAAAATAATTGTTGAAAATTTAAGTAAATTAATACCTAGACAACAATTTGAAGTGCCGATACAAGCAACTATTGGTAATAAAGCAATTGCTCGTTCTGATATAAAAGCAATTCGAAAAAATGTATTAGCAAAATGTTATGGTGGGGACGTTTCAAGAAAAAGAAAATTACTTGAAAAACAAAAAGAAGGTAAGAAAAAGATGAAAATGATTGGTAGTGTAGAAGTACCACAAGAAGCTTTTTTAGCAGTTTTAAGTATGGATGAAGAATAGTATCTTCATCTTTTTTTATGCTATAATTGAATAGGTGATAATATGGTTAAATCAGTATATATACATATTCCCTTTTGCGATAACATTTGTAGTTATTGTGATTTTTGCAAAATGTATTATAAAGAAGAATGGGTTTCTAATTATCTTGTAAGTTT
>JAQUGJ010000032.1:0-10282 GCA_028684255.1 Bacilli bacterium
TCTTAACTGCTGCTCCAATTCCGTTTGAAGCATCAATTAGTTCATTTGCCAAATTTTCAGCCATAGAATGTGCATTTCTAAGTCTTGCATATTGAACTAACCAACGTAATCCTAATGCTTGACTACGCTCTTCTTTTACTTCTACTGGTACTTGATAATTAGCTCCACCAACTCTTCTAGATTTGATTTCTAAAGCTGGTTTAATATTTTCTAAAGCTTTATCAAAAATCTCTACTGGATCTTGATTAGTTTTTTCTTTTACTATATTAAATGCATCATATAAGATAGTTTGCGCTACACCTTTTTTTCCATCTATCATAATTCTGTTTACTAATTTAGTAACAATTTTAGACTTATATAGTGGATCTGGTAGAACATCTCTTTTTACCGCTTGTCTTTTTCGCATTTTTTTCCTCCTTTACTATTTTTTTACTTTAGGCCTTTTTGCTCCATATTTTGATCTTCCTTGACGACGATTCTCAACACCTTGAGTATCTAAAGAACCACGTACAACATGATATCTAACACCGATCAAGTCTTTTACACGTCCACCACGTAGTAAAACTACGCTGTGTTCTTGTAAGTTATGTCCTTCTCCAGGAATATATGCAGTAACTTCTATTCCGTTACTTAATCTTACACGAGCATATTTTCTTAAAGCTGAGTTTGGTTTCTTTGGTGCCATGGTTCCAACACGTGTACATACCCCTCTTTTTTGTGGTGAGTTTAATTCAGTTTCTTTTTTCTTTCTACTGTTATACCCTATCCCTAAAACTGGAGATTTACTTTTTCTTGCTTTGTCTTTTCTTCTGTTTCTAACTAACTGGTTAATTGTTGGCATATATAGTTTCCTCCTCTCATTACACACATCCAGGTGTTTGTTTTGAAATTTTAATATAAGATTTACATAGTAAACCTTAAAATTAAACGCAATAACATAATATCATTTTTCAATTATGTTTGTCAATCATTTTTTAACTTTTTTTTAATTCATATTTCTTTGAATAAAACCTTTAGTTTCATAATTTTTGCCACACTTTAAAAATGGGCTATAATTAAATTTATCGTCAGTATAACCTACACTTACATAACCGATACATTTAATAGTGTTATCCTTTAAATCATATACAAAATCAATATAACTATTAGATTCTAAACTTGCTAAATCTAATTTTAGATGATTTGCATCTACTTCAGTATATTGCATTTCTAATATATAGTTATTAGCAGCCTTTTTCATATTCTCTTCAATTGTTTGGTATTCTTTATTATAGTCAATTTTTTTATCTACTTTTGAAGTTGCTTCTTCTTTTATATCATTATCAGTCGATGTATTAATTGTTTCATCACCAGTTATTTCGATATTTAATTTTTCAACGGCAATAGAAGTAGATATGAATAAAGCTACTCCTAAAACACAGATCCAAACGATCATTACTTTTAAACCCCATCCACGATTATTCATAAATACCTCCTTAAAACAAGGTAATGTCTTTCATCTCATCTTTAAAACGATATAAATTAGCAGGTCTTCCATTAAAGCCTGTATTTTTCTCATTAGTATATTCAATTAAATCTAAACTGATGAACTTTTTCCTAAAGTTTCTGCGATCTAATTTTTTATCTAATATTTGTTCATATACTCTTTGAATTTCCGGTAATGTGAAATCACTTGGAAACAAAATTCTTAAGATGTTACTATTAACAATTTTTCTTTTAAAAAAATTTAAATTTTTATTAATAATTATATTGTGATCATATCCTAATTTAGGCAAATCGGTGATTTTAAACCATTCACTTTCGATTTCTTCTCGCTCTTCTCTTTTATATTGTGCAGTTACGATATCAACTAAACCTAAAAAAGATGTAGCAATTATTCTTTCTTCTGGATTTCTATCTATTTGACTAGTTGTAAAAGACTGTTCGATATAAACATTAGTTAATCCCAATTGTTCAAATACGGCATCACTAATATTATCTTCTAAGGTTTCGTTATTATCTAACACATTACCTGGTAAAATCCAATATCCTTTATATGGCTCTGTTTTTTTACGGATTAATAATACTTTTAAATCTCCTTTGTCGACTGTAAAAACTGTTATTAAACTTTCAACATAATTCATTTTTTCTTTATTTAAAATCATTTAAGACTCTCCTTTGTGTAACAATCACAATACAACATAATTGTGTTTTTGTCAAATAAAAGTAGAATATTCTTAAAAAACTATAAAATTTTTATAATAATCTAATTTTGTTTAAATTTTTATTTTTTTAATAGAAAATATTTACATTCATATGAACAATATTTTTTAATATAATCATCTATTTTTTCTATATTATTAGTTTGATTAAATCTTTTATTTTTTTTATCACAAAAACCTTTTAGCCTCAATTTTCCATAAGACCAATCACCAAATACATAATCGTATTCATCGAAATAATCGGTTAATTTATCAGTTACTTCTGATAAATCAAAGCCTTCTTTATATTCTTTTATTAGTTCATATTCTTTTCCATTTATTAATACTTTTTTCAACTTAAATAATCCTTTCTGAATGCTGGTTTTAAGGAAGTATATTTATCAATACTTGAACCAGAATTCCAAGTCATATAACCACCTGTTAAACCGGCATCATATAATCCTTGTATTTGATTTCCAATCATTGTTGAATCGTATACTATATTTGGCGAATAAATAGCATTATAAGCTTGAATCCATGTCCTAACAATTGCTGGCGTTTCTATTTCTTTTTGTCTTGACATAACTGTCTTTCCCCATAAATTAAGTAAAGTATAAGGTTGTTCCCAAGGAACTGGTAAACCATATTCTCCTTTTGAGAAGTGATCTGGATAAGGCATACCACTTATAATATCGACAACATTTGATATTGCAGCCCAATATTGACCATATGCTGCTACATAATTGTTAGCACTTTCTCCAAAAACATCAGCTGAAACATAAGCATTTACGGCATGTATTTCATCACAAGCATACATTAAGAAAGCTTGTATTGCTTGAGCCTTTGATTCATTATAATTATTTTTCATATTAACTAAACCTTGACTTTCAATTGAACCAGTACGATCTGGGAATCTTACATAATCAAATTGAATTTCATGGAATCCCATTTCTTTAACAGATTCGATTGCTAAAGCTACATTGAATTCCCATACATCTCTTACAAATACACTTGGCCAATATGAACCATTGTGTTTATAAGGTTTATTAGTACTAGTAGAAGTAATTGCACTTTCAGGATGATCACTTACATAGTAACTGTCCTTAAATATAGTTATTCTACCAATAACATAAAAACCTGCATCTTTTAATTTTTTAATTGCTTTTCTATATCCTTCATATGTATTAATTGCTCTTGCATAATTAGTAGGTGAATATTTTTTCATAGCATTTGCAGGATATCCTGGTGAGGTGTTATCTTTTATATCGACAACAAAAGCATTTATATTGCTGTCTTTAGCAATTTTTATATATGCATCTACATTACCTACTACACCAGCATTTAAGTAAAGACTCCTTACCTCTTTCGGCATAACGTTATCTTCAAAAGATGCTTTTTGATAAGGATAGTAATCTAAGGTCCCAGCATTCCCGCCACCAAAGCGATTACCTCTATTTTGATGGATTTGTAAATTGCCTTTATAATCATAGTATCTTTTAGCTTCTTCTTCTGTTTTAACTAAATATTTACTATAAACAAAACCTTCTAATTTATCCGTTTTTATTTTATATTTATTTACATTACCCTCTTTATCTATTTTATCAAAACCTATTATTTCTAACACTTTTCCCTTAGTTACATGACCTTTAATAGTACTTTCTTTTTCATCTTCATAAACTGTTGCCGGTGTTCTAACATATAATGTTTTTTCTTGAACACTCTCTTCTAATTTTAAAACGATGTTTTCTTCTTTAATCAGATAATTTTTTTTGTCATAAATAATCTTTGTATATTCATCAACTACATTATCATTTTCATCTTTTTGTGCTACTTTTCTACTATTATAAGTAATTTCTGTACCACGCACTACTTCTATTGCTTCTTTAAATTCCATATCATATAGCTGAATTTTATTTTCAATTGAACCTAAATAACCAGTACTGTTTGTTGAAACTAAACTTGACGCTGTTTTAACAATAAAAGAAAAACCTTTTATCAATAAGAATATTATTAATAATAATATCGCTAAAAATAAAAACAATCTATCAATTCTAATTTTTTTGTATTTTTTCTTCATCACTATCACCTATGATAATTATAACATGAATGATTGTATTTTTATCAATTATTTTGATTAAATGGAATAGTTTTAGTTCCAAAACCACCATAGTAAAAGTCAGGAATATTTCCTTGTATTATTTTAACGGAAAGTGGTATTGTAGTTTCTACTTCTATTACTTTAGAAGATACCGGTAAAACCATTTTTTCACTTACTTTTAATTTTAAAAAAGTTTCTAAAAGAGCATTGTTTATCCCATAGTTTGTGACCTTAGTCTCAACATTAGATAAAACATCACCAGTTAAATTTATCCTAACTGGAACCTTAGGGCCTAAATTAGCAAGTAAAGAATTATTAAATACAGCTTTCATTGGTATTTCAAAAATTATTCCCTCTTTAAAGTTTTTGTTTTTATAATCTGTTAAGTTATTATTTAATCTTAAGTTTTCTACAGTTCCGTTTTCAATTTGTTTTAAATTATATTGAATTTTAGCAACGACATCTAAAATAAAACGATTTACTAAAACAGGATCTAAATCAATAGTAATTATTTTACCATCCAAGTCTTTATCTATAACATATATATCATTCAATTGCTCTAACATATCTTTGGTAACTGATTGATTAATAATAATGCTTGAAAATTTCTTAGTTTCTATTTCGGCATATTCTAGTAATAAAGGTGATATTACCTTATTGATTTGATTGAAAGTATAAATCAAAAAAATAAACAGTAATACTATTATTGTTGGTATAAAATTTATTCTTTTTTGTTTTCTTTTAGTTTTCATTCTTTTCATAATAAATAATATGAAAAAATGTTAGTTTTATTTATCACTAACAATTATATTATTAAAATCAATATCTAATAACTGATCTAATCTATCGATCACTATAAAACCTTTAGAACTTAATTTAATAGAAAACCTAACCCCTATACCGTCTTCTTTTTCCCACTCAATTAAATTTTCTGTATAATCGTCTACTAATATAGCTCCTTTTGTTTGAACCATTTTTGTCTTATGAATTTTTTTAGGTACTGGAATAATAGTGATATCTTTAAAATATTGTCTAATATAATTTACTTTTTCAACCGCTTCTTGTAGAGTTACAACGTGGGTTAGAATTGCAACATTGAATTTATTTGAATCTAATATTTTTTGAAGACAGTTTATACTATCATTTATAATTGTAGCATTTTCAAGTAATTTTTTCCAATCTAAATTTTCATAAAATAACATAATCGCTTCTTCATCGGCCTTGTTTAATCCTAAGTCCTCTATCATTTTATAAGATAATTCTACTGTGTTTAACATTACGCCATCAAAATCAATATACAAATTTTTCATAAATTCTCCTTTACAACTTGTGTGATTATTATTATATCAAAAGAGATTATTATAAGCAACAAAAAAGAAGGTATTATCCTTCTAATGCTTCTAATAATTCAGCTTTTTTCATAGAAGTATAACCTTCTATTTTTTTATCTTTTGCTATTTGTTTTAATTCTGCAACTGTCTTAGAAGAAAGTTCTTTTTTTACTTCAACTTTTTCTTCTTTTGGTTGAACTTTTTCTTTTTTTACTTCAACTTTTTCTTCTTTTGGTTGAACCTTCTTTTCAGTCTTTGGAATTTCAAACTTTCCTTCTAAAGATTTTTTTGCAAGTTCTACTAAATCTTTAAATGCTTGTGGACTATCGATTGCTATTTCACTTAACATTTTACGATTCACAGCAATATTTGCTTTTGATAATCCATTTATAAACTTAGAATAACTGATTCCATTTTCACGGCATGCAGCATTTATTCTAATTATCCATAATTTTCTAAATTCTCTTTTCTTTTGTCTACGATCTCTAAATGCATATTTTCCTGAATGCATTACTTGTTCTTTTGCTGTTTTATAAAGTCTATGTTTACTTCCAAAATATCCCTTTGCTTGTTTTAGTACTTTTTTGTGGCGTGCTTTACTTATTGCTCCACTCTTTACTCTTGTCATATAAATCTCCTTCCTACTATATTAATGTCTTTATTCTACTATAATCACTTTGTGATAATACTGATCCTTTTCTTCCTTTGCGGTTTGATGCAGTATTCTTCTTACCAGTATTATGTCTTTGTCCTGGTTTACCAATGGTTATAGAACCACTTTGTCTTACATTTAAAACTTTTTTTGTTCCCTTATGTGTCTTTAATTTTGGCATAATTCCTCCTATTTTTCTTTTTTAGGTGCGAGCAACATATTCATGTAGCGCCCTTCTAATTTTGGCTTTTGTTCGATCACTGAAACACTTTCTAAAGCATCTGCAAAACGATTTAAAACTTTTTCGCCAAGTTCTGGATGTGCCATTTCTCTTCCTTTAAATCTAATACTGACTTTAATTTTATGGCCTTTTTCAAGGTATTTTAAAGAATTTCGAACACGAGTATCAAAGTCATGGATATCGATCGTTACCGATAAACGATATTCCTTTGCTTCTAAATTAGTTTCTCGTTGTTTTTTTACATTGTCTTTTTGTCTCTTTTTGGTTTCATATTTATGCTTATTATAATCCATTATCTTACATACTTGTGGATTAGCATTAGGGCTTATAAGCACCAAATCAAAACCTGCATATGTTGCCAATGTACGAGCATCATTAATAGTTTTTATTCCTAATTGCTCACCATTAGGTCCAATAACTAAAACTTCTTTTGCTCTTATTTGTTCATTAATATATAAATCTCTTTCTCTACCAGCGATAACTGACACCTCCAAATAAAAAAGTGAACACAAAGTATCCACCTTAAAAAACACATTTAGCATTTTACCCAAAGCTTTGGCAATCGGGTGAGAAGTGGACACTTCTTCTTTCTTTTTTTAATTTCTATTTAATTATACTTAAATTATATTACTTTGTCAACAAAAATATGAAACTAAATAAGAAAAGGACTTTATCCTTTAATTATTTTATTGTTTACAATTGTTTTCTAGTAAATAGTCAATTTTTTTGATTTTTGTAACATCTTCTGAATTTCCATCAGATTTAGTCATAATTTGTCTAACTACACCAGGCTCTAAAGTCTCACCAGCATAACTAGCATATCTAGCAATTTCTTTACCTTCTTCATCTTTTGCTACTAAACAGAATATCCCTAATTCAACATTAGCATTAGACGTGTTTTCAACTTGTGTAACAAAAACTAGCATACTTATATTATTATCATACACTAACGATGTATTAGTAAATGACAAGCCACCTACTGTTTGGTCTTTAATTACATCTTCATTTGTGTTCGTTACTGGTTTATTTGTAGTTTTATCACTTCCATCCGGTTCTGGATCTTTTTTATCACAACCACATGCAGTTACTGTGAAAGCTAATAAAACTAAAGATATAGACATCAAAAACTTTTTCATATGCTTACCTCCTACCTTCTACATACATTATACATAAATAAAAAAAAATTTTCAATAGTTTTTAACAAAAAGAAGTTACGCTCTCGAATCATATCTTCCATCTTTTGTTGATATTATAATTTTTTCACCATTTTCAATAAATAAAGGTACTTTTACTGTCATTCCATTTTCAAGTTGTGCATCTTTGTTGGCATTAGTTGTCGTATTTCCTTTTACTGCTGGTTCTGTTTGTATAACTTCGTATTCAATTTTTTCAGGTAATGAAATTCCTAATAATTCATCTTCAAAAAAAGTTAAATCGACACTAAGATTTTCTTTAAGATATTCTGCTTCATCTCCTAATTGTTCTGAAGTTAATTCAATTTGATCATATGTTTCCATATTCATAAAAACGTATTTGTCACCGCTTGAATATAAATATTGCATATTAGTTTTACTGATATTTGCCTTTTCTAGTTTGATACTAGAATTGAAAGTATATTCTACGGTTGCCCCAGTTCGTAAGTTTTTAAGTTTTGCTTTAACAAATGCTGCTCCTTTACCAGGTTTTACATGTAAAAAATCCATTACTTGATATATATTTCCTTCATGTCTTATAGTCATACCGTTTTTAATATCATTCACGTTTATCATGTTTTACCTCCTAAAAGTATTTTTTTATTTTTTCTCTTTATGTTTTGTTGCTTTTTGACATTTATTACAATATTTGTTTAGATCTAAACGTTCAGTTGTATTTGTTTTATTTTTTTCTGTGCGGTAATTTTCGCTTTTACATTCTGTACATTCTAAAGTTACTCTTTCTCTATTTTCTCCTTTTTTAGCCACTATAATCCCTCCTTCAACTAACTTTCAATATTATAGCACATTATTTATACATTTGAAAATACTTTTTTGTTATACGCTGAGTTATTCTTTTGTTTACATTGCTTCTATAACTATAGCCTACACCTGCTGGTGCTACGTCTGGAGATACCACCGTAAACGCTACCTTTGGATTATTATAAGGTGCATAAGCTACAAATGCATTACTAATAGTCTCGGTATCTACTATACCATCATTATCAGTATCGATAAAACTTTCGCTTGTTCCGGTTTTCCCGGCTGCTAAATTATGACTATCAATATATCCATAACCAGTACCATAAGCTATTACAGATTGAAAACCAAGTTTAACTCTTTCTAAATACTCACTTTCGGTATTTAAAGTATTGATGATTACTGCTTTATTTTCATATATTCGATTAGTTAAAGGCGCTTCACTATTAGAAGAATAAACAGCTTTTAATAACTTTGGTTTTGTTCTGATGCCATTGTTTGCAATCGTACTTACATATTGTGATAATTGTATAGGTGTATAAGTATCGTATTGTCCAATTGCAAAGTCGAGTAGATAACCTGGCAATTTACTTACACCTTTATATCCTAAACTTTCAACAGGTAAATCAATTCCTGTTTTTACTCCTAATCCGAATTCTGCAAAGGTATTACGGTATATCTCAAATGCTTTTGTATCAATTTTTAATGGTTGATTATATTTATAGTTTCCATTTCCTACTTTAATAGCTGTATTAAACTGATAGGTATTAGAAGAATTTGCTAAAGCATCGACATCGTTTACTATACCCATATAATATACAGAACATTTAATTGGTGTTGCTGCTATTTTAATGCAAGCGTCTTCTCTTCTTTCTCCAATTTTTAAAGCCCCATTATTGTAACCAACAATATGTGATGCTCCTTTTATTACAGAACCTGGAACAATTGGCGATGTTACTATCCCTGGAGTATAGTCATATATTTCATATTTGCCATCTTTTTTTATTATTTGTTTACCTGCCATTGTTAATATATCACCGGTTTTAGGATCATTGATTATTACAAATGACTTATTGTAATATTTAGTATTAGCTTCATTTTTTGTTCTTTTTAATTCTTCTTTTAGTATAGCTTCAATACCTTTTTGTAACTCAATATCAATTGATATTACTAAGTCATTTCCTCTTTTACCTTCTTCAATTAACCTATAACTACCATCATTAGTGATTTCATAGATGTTTTTAGTACCTTTAAGATAATCGTCATATTGATATTCTAGATAACTAGTTCCCACTTGATCATTTAAACTATATCCTTTATCTAAATAATATTCTTTTAATTCATAAGGAATACCAGTTGATGTTGAAGATACTGTTCCTAATATTGTTTTAAATACATCTCCATAAGGATAATATCTTTCCCAATCTAATTTGGTATTGACACCTTTTAAAGTAGAAATATTTTCTCCGACTGTAGCATACTCTAAATCCGTTAATTCAGCACCGCTTTTTATTACTTTTTCTGAATAATAATAACCTTTATTCATTAGATAATAAATATAAGCTGTTTCTAGATCGACAGTTTTCATCTCTTTTTCACTAACGCGTTCTAATTTATATTTTTCAATATCATCTAAGGTTATTTTGCGCTCTTCTAATAACTTCCATTCTTCTTCTTTTATTTTCGTTTTCGCTTCTTTTGGATTATTATCTATCCAAAATTTTTTTATATTATCATTAGTTATTTTAGAAAAATTTACTTCTAATAATTCACTTAATCTATTAGCAAGAAAAATTTCATCTTCTATCTTTATATTATTTGGTTTTTT
>JAQUGJ010000033.1:0-9688 GCA_028684255.1 Bacilli bacterium
ATCTGGAAGTGACATAATAACTATTGATGGGAAAACACTTTCAAATGATGAAAAAGAATATGTTTTATTATATAAACCAAGAGGTGTAGTAACTACGACAAGTGATGATAAAGATCGTAAAACAGTCGTTGATTTAATAAAAACAACTAATAGAATTTATCCCGTTGGTAGATTAGATTATGACACTAGTGGTCTTTTAATATTAACAAATGATGGTGAATTAACGAATATGTTAACTCATCCTAAAAATCAAATCGAAAAAGTATATGTAGTTAAAATAAAGGGACTTATAAATAAAAAAGATATTGAAATTTTAAAAAATGGCGTTCTAATTGACAATGTTAAAACAAGTAAAGCTAAAGCAAGAATTAAAAAAATAGACAAAAAAACCAATACATCGTTGGTTGAATTGACTATCTATGAGGGAAAAAACCATCAAGTAAAAAAAATGTTTAAAGCTTTAAACTATGAAGTAATAAAATTAAAAAGAGAAAAAATTGCTTTTTTAGATTTAAGAGGATTAAAATCTGGGGAATATAGATATATTAATCCTAAAGAGGTAAAACAACTCTATAGTTTAGGACAAAATAAAAAAACACAATAAGTGTTTTATTCTTCTGTGTATACGATGGCGTTAGTAGGGCAACCTTCAACAGCGTCTCTAACATCATCTTCCATATCTTTATCAACTACATCAACAATAACGGTTGCAAAGCCTTCGTCATCCATTTCAAATACTTCTGGTGCAATAGCATGACACGCTCCGCATCCGATACAATCTTCTTTATTTACTTTTACTTTCATACAAATCCTCCTATGACAATTATAGTAAACTAGGAGAAAAAAAGCAAGATAGTATTTTAAAAAACATAAAAATGTGCTATTATTTTAGTGAGGTGGTTACAATGCAAAGTCGAATGGAAAAATATCAATCTAACGATGGTGATAAAACAAAAAGAACTCAATTGAATGAGGAATTATATAAAAATATATATGATAATGTTGAGTATACTAATATCGAAGGTGTTGTAACTTCGCCGAAAGCAAATGAAGTTGATATAACTAAAATCAAAGAGTTATTAAATAACGATGAAGAAAAAAGAAGTCGCATTGTAAAAGATATTAGTGATATAAATTATCCAACTAATTATATGTTAGAAGAAGAAAAAAGTTATGACATTAGGGATATTTTAAATAAAGCTAAAGAAGAAAAAGAAGAAGATGATAGTAAATATCGTAGTTTTAAAAATACGGAATATGATATTTTAAAAGGAATAAATATTAAAAGAAATCAAGAAGAAAGAAGTCAAGAAGACAAATTAAAAGAAATGATTCATACTGTTACTAGTGCAACGATGATAAATAAAATGGATGATAGATCATTAGCAGCAGATTTATTTGATGATTTACAAAGTACACAAAATATTGAAAATACTAAAAAAACAGAGATAGAAAATATTGATCGCTCTTTTTATACATCTAATGTTGGGATACAAGAAAAAGATTTTGAAAAACTGAAAGATATGAATACAGAGATAAAAAAAGATAACAAAATCATTAAAGTTATGTTATCGATAATTTTATTTTTAATAGTAATAACGACAATATTTATATTATCTTTATTTATATAAAACTACGTAAGTAGTTTTTTTAATAGTTAGTAAGACGATAATAATTAAAAGATGGTTTGTTAAAAAATCTTAGGTTGAATAAAGATGTTCCTAGTCCACTAGAAATATATAAATCAGTATTATTTAATTTATAATATTCGGTGTAATATTTTTTTGATCCAAAAGGAGTATATAAAGCTCCAATAATCGGTAATCTTACTTGACCATTGTGTGAATGACCGGCCAAGACTAAATCAAATATACCATAATCAAAATCAGTTAAAAAGTCTGGTTCGTGCATTAATAATATATTGTAAGTAGTATCTGTTACATCTATAAATTCAATGATTGGATTCGTTTTATCTTTTAAAGATAATGTTCCAAAAAGATTAGTACTCAAACCAGCTATTAAGATAGGTTTGCTACTGTCTTTATAAACTAATTCATAAGAATCGTTTAAATCGGTAAAATTACTATCTTTAATTACTTTTTTATAAGAACTTAAATTTTCATAATCGTGATTCCCCATAATAGAATATTTACCAATTTTAGTATTTATATTTTTTAATCGATTTGAAATATTACTTAAATTTAAATCAAAAATATCACCTGTTTTAAATAAGTCACCTGTAAATACTACAATATCAGGATTTATTAAATTAATCTCTGAAACTATTTTATCTAGTTCTTTTTCAAAAATAGTACTCCCATAATGTAAATCTGATATATGGACAATCTTTAAACCATGATATTTTTTATCTAATTTTTTACTCACTATTTTATATTCTTTAGTAACAAGTCCATTAGTCGATATATAGCGACCATATAACATAAAACCTGAAAACACTAAAATAAAAATAACAGTAATAAATATAATTTTAAACTTCATTTAATCACCCCATAAAGATAAGAGAAAACAATTGTATAGCCATCATTATACCATTGTGGATAAAGTGGAATCCAACAGTTGAAAAAATATTATTTGTTTTAGTATATATGTAACTAAACGATAGACCTAGTGACATATAAGGAAAAATATATAGGATATCGAAAGGAATTTCTACATTTCCAATTATATGACATGCTGCAAAAACTAGACCAGATATAAAGATATATAATTTATCTGAAACAGGAAAAATCTTCCTAATCGATAATCTAAAGACTAATTCTTCTACTAATGGTGCAATAAAAACAGCAGATATATATATATATATAGGACTAGTAGAAAAAATATTTCTTACATTTTCTTCATTATTTGCAATATTACCACTTATTAATACCAATATTAAATTAGCAAATATCATTCCAATTAGACCATAAAGCCAATATTTAATATACTTTTTAAGGTATTCATCTCTGTGTTTTAAAAAAAATAAAAATTCTTTTTTTAATAATTTGAAATAAATTAAGACAATAATTAAAGCTAATAAAATGCTAATCATTAAGGAAATAGCATATTTTGCATTAAGGCTCCATGATCCATAGTCGATAGTGAATAAATTTAATCCCCAAATAGCTAGTTTATCGAATGAAAAATAAAGAACAACGACGCTAAATCCAATAATTAAGTTGCGTATATCGTTTAAAAATTCTTTGAATACCTGTTCTTTAATCATATAATTATCATCTCCTAGGTATAATTATATCATTAAAAATCTATTTTTTTCATTAAAAATAGTATTTTTTTAGTAATTATATGATATAATGAAACTATATTTACAACTGAGTGGGTTAACCCACTCTTTAATTTGGAGGCTTTATGATCGAAGATAAGATTAAAAAAATGATAGAAGAACCTATTAATGCAAAGGGATATTTTATCGACAATATTCAATATTTAAAAGAGGATAAAAATAATTTTCTTAGAATTTTTATAAAAAAAGAAGGAGAAATCGAAATAGAAGATTGTGTTACAGTATGTAAAATAATCAATCCTATTTTAGATAAAGAAGATCCAATTGAAGAAAGTTATATATTGGATGTTTGTTCAAGTGGAAAGGGGTTTGAATCAAATGAACAATAAAGAATTTATGGATGCGCTTAATTTATTAGTAAAAGAAAAAGGTATAGATAAAAATATAGTTTTTGAAGCAATGGAATTAGCGCTTGCTAGTGCTTATAAAAAACACAATAATTCTTTAACAAATGTAAGGGTTGATATAAATAGAGAAAATGGTGAAATAAAATTATTTTCTTTCAAAACTGTAGTTGAAGAAGTAGAAGATGAAAGAATTGAATTAACTAAAGAAGAAGCATCAAAGATTGTTCCGAATATCGAAGTTGGAGAAACAATTGAAGAAGAAGTTGATATGAAAGAGTTTGGTAGAGTTGCAACAGCAACAGCAAAACAAGTAGTAGTTCAAAAAATCCGTGAAGCCGAGAGAAATATTATTGTTGATGAATATAATGATAAAAAAGACGAGATGGTACTAGGTACTGTTGAAATGGAAGATGTTGACAATTATTATATAAATTTAGGTAGAACACAAGGTATTCTTCCAAAGTCAGAAACAATACCTGGTGAAACTATAAAAATGGGTACAACTATAAAAGTATATATTACTAAAGTTGATACAAATTCAAAAGGATCTTTAATTTTATTATCTAGAGTTCACTATGGATTTGTAAAAAGATTATTTGAATTAGAAATACCAGAGATAAATGAAGGAATAGTTTTAGTTTACAGTGTGGCAAGAGAACCTGGTGTAAGAACTAAAATTGCTGTTTATTCTGAAATGTCAAATGTTGATGCAATAGGTGCTTGTATTGGTGAAAGAGGAAGCCGTATTTCGACAATCTTAAAAGAATTAGGTAATGAAAAAGTAGATATCATTTTATATGATAAAGATAATGCTAAATTTATTCAAAATGCATTGAATCCAGCTAAAAATTTAAGGGTATTTGTTACTGATGAAAAGAAAAAAGAATCGATAGTAATTGTAGATAATGACAATTTATCTTTAGCAATTGGCAAAAAAGGATTAAATGTTCGTTTAGCATCTAAATTAACGCATTTTAAAATTGATGTTAAGACTTATGAACAAGCTAAAGAAGAAGGAATAAATATTTTAGAGGGTTAAATATGAAAAAAATACCGATGAGAACATGTTTAATAACTAAGGAAAAATTACCTAAACAAGAATTAGTAAGAGTAGTACGTACTCCTTATGGAGAAGTAATAGTAGATGAAACTTCAAAGGCAAATGGTCGAGGTGCTTATTTAAAGAAGGATAAAGAAGTATTTAATAAAGCAAGAAAATCAAAAATTTTAGATAGACAACTAGAAGTTGAAGTTCCAGATAGAGTATATGATGAATTAGATAGCTTAATAAAATAGGAGGTGTTTATTATGATGAGTGTATTAGAATATGCACAAGATATTAATAAAAAAGCTGCCGAAGTGTTAAAAAAATGTGAACAACTTGGTTATTCTGTATCTTTAGAAGATATGTTAGATGAAGAACAAATAATTGAACTTGATAATGCTTTTGCAAACGACGATGATGAAATAGAAGATATTGAAGTTGTTGTAGATAATAAAAAAATTATTACAGATAATATAATTGTAAAACAAAAATTAAAGAAAAAAGCAGATATTAAACCTACCATAAAAAAAGATATTGTCAACAAGAAAAAAGAAATGTATAAAAACAAAGAGAAACTTATCTCTAATACTGCTAATGTTGTAGATGAAAATGTAATTTATTACAAAGAAAACACAACGGTAAATGATTTAGCAAAGACATTAGATGTTAGTGCTTCAGAATTATTAAAAAAACTTTTTGCTTTAGGAATATTAGCAAACATAAATAATTCAATCGCATTTGAACAAGCAGAATTATTAGCAATCGATTATGGCAAAGAATTAAAAAAAGAAGTTAAAATTGATGAAGTAAAATTTGAAGAAATTGAGATAAATGATAAAGAAGAGGACTTAATTAAAAGAGCGCCTGTAGTAACAATAATGGGGCATGTTGATCATGGCAAGACAACTTTGCTTGATACGATAAGAAAATCAAATGTTGCTGAAGGTGAAGCAGGTGGGATTACTCAAGCAATAAGTGCTTATCAAGCTAAATATAAAGGCGAAATAATAACCTTTATAGACACTCCAGGGCATGCTGCATTTACTGAGATGCGTGCAAGGGGAGCTAATATAACAGATATTGTAATTATAATTGTAGCAGCTGATGATGGTGTTATGCCTCAAACTAAAGAGGCGATCGATCACGCTAAAGCTGCAGGGGTTCCTATTTTAGTGGCAATAAATAAGATAGATAAACCTGGTTCAAATATAGATCGCATAATGACTGATTTAACAGAAAGTGGCCTTACTCCAGAAGAATGGGGTGGAGATACTATTTTCACTAAAATCTCTGCAAAAGAAGGTACTGGAATTGATGAATTATTAGAAAATATTTTATTAGTAGCAGAAATGGGCGAGTTAAAAGCTAATCCTAATCGATATGCTATGGGTACTGTAATTGAATCCAGATTAGATAAACATTTGGGCCCTTTAGTAACTGTTCTAATTCAAAATGGTACTTTAAGATTAGGAGATCCTATTGTTGTAGGTGATTCTTATGGGAAAATTAGAACTTTAAAAAGTGATAAAGGCGAAGAAATTACTGAAGCTATTCCATCGATGCCAGTTGAAATAACTGGATTAAACGCAACACCAATAGCGGGTGATAAATTCATGGCTTTTGAAACTGAAAAACAAGCAAGAAATATTGGAGAACAAAGAAAAATATCAGGAAGAAAAAAAGATATGAATATTAAACAAGCTGTGTCTTTAGAAGATTTGTTTTCTAAAATTCAAGAAGGTGCTAAAGAAATTAATGTTATTGTTAAAAGTGATGTTAATGGTAGTAGTGAAGCGGTAAAAAATTCACTTGAAAAAATAGAAGTTGAAGGCGTTAAGATAAATGTTTTAAGAAGTTCTGTTGGTAATATTACAGAAAGTGATATTGTTTTAGCAAAAGCTTCAGAAGCTATCTTAATAGCATTTAACATCAGACCAAATGCTGAAATAAGAGATTATGCTAAAGAACAAAATATAGAAATAAGATTCTATGATATAATTTATAAATTAGTAGAAGATATGGAAGCAGCTATGAAAGGTATGCTCGATCCTGTTTATGAAGAAAAAATAACAGGTTCAGCAGAAGTTAGACAATTATTTAAATTTTCAAAAGTTGGGATTATAGCAGGATCATATATTTTAGATGGAATAATTAAAAGAGACTCTAAGGCTCGTGTTATAAGAGATGGTGTAGTTATATACGATGGTAGTGTTAATTCGTTACAAAGAGAAAAGGATTCTGTTAAAGAAGTTAAAAAAGGCTTAGAGTGTGGCATAACTATTGATAATTTCAACGATATCAAAGCAAAAGATATTATTGAAGCATATGAATTAGTAGAGGTAAAATAACACCTCTTTTTTTATTTAATTTCAATTTAATCATTTAAAGGATTTTTATTACATTTAAAAGACGATTTACAATGCTATTTATTCATGATATAATTTAACCGGAGATGATAAAATGAGCGTTAAAACAGAGAGAATAGCAAGTAATATTATCAAAGAGATAAGTTACATTTTAGCAAACGAAGTAAAGAATAAAAATTTAAAGTTTATAACTGTTACTGATTGTAAGTTAACAAGTGATTTATCATTTGCCAAGATATATTTTACAACAATGAGTGACATAGATAGTGCTTTAGAAGCTTTAGAAAAAGCTAGAAATTTTATTAGAAGACAATTAGCAGAACGAATTGATGTGAGACATACTCCAGAACTTAGTTTTGTGTATGATGATTCTATAGAAAATGCTAAAAAAATTGAGGATATTATCGAAAAAATACATAAAGAAGATATCTAGTTATTATAAAAAAGGAAATAATCCTTAATTTATAATAATTTTTTAAAAAGGAGAATTTTATGAATAATTATATTGATCATACTAATTTAAATAATAGAGCGACATTAAAGGATATTGAAAAGTTATGTGATGAAGCTTTAGAAAATCATTTTGCATCTGTTTGTGTACATCCTTATTATGTTCCGCTCGCTTTTTCTTTATTAAAAGAAAGTAATGTGGCAGTATGTACTGTAGTTGGATTTCCTCTCGGACAAAATACAAAGGAAACAAAAGTATATGAAGCAATAGATGCTGTAAGTAAAGGTGCTTCTGAGATAGATATGGTAATTAACATAGCAGCATTAAAAAACAAAGATTATGATTACGTAAAAGAAGAAATTGAAGAAATAAGAGATTCAATTGATGGTAAAATATTAAAAGTTATTATTGAAACTTGTTATTTAGATAAAAAAGAAATAATAAAAATGACAGAAATATGTAATGAAACTTTTGTTAATTACATTAAAACATCGACGGGTTTTGGACCAGAAGGTGCTAAAATAGAAGATATTGATTTAATAAATGAACATAAAAATGAAGTGTTAGAAATTAAAGCAAGTGGTGGAATAAGAGATTATGAAACTGCTTTAGAATTCGTCGAACGTGGTGCAACGAGAATTGGTACGAGTAGCGGTGTTAAAATTATGAACGACACTTGTACATGTGATGATTGTAATTGTCACAAGGAGGGTTAGATGAAATTATATGATGATTTAAAATGGCGTGGACTTATTAAAGATATAAGTAGTCCTGACTTAGAAGAAAAATTAAACAAAGGTGGAATGACTTTTTATATTGGGACAGATCCAACAGCAGATAGTATGCATATAGGTCATTTATCTTCTTTTTTAATTTCAAAAAGATTAAAAGATGCTGGTCACAATCCTCTTTTATTAGTAGGAGGTGCAACAGGATTAATAGGAGATCCGAGACCTACTTCAGAAAGAAGTATGATTACTAAAGAAGAAGTTGAAAAAAATATAAAAGGTTTAAGACAACAAGCTGAAAAAATATTTGGGTTTGAAGTAGTTAATAACTATGATTGGAGTAAAGATATAAATTTTATTGATTACTTAAGAGATTATGGAAAATATTTTAGTATAAATTATATGTTAGATAAAGATATAATTAGAAGAAGATTAGATAGTGGTATTACTTATACTGAATTTTCTTATATGATATTACAGGCATTAGATTTTCTACATTTATTTGAAGATAAAAATTGTACTCTTCAAGTAGCAGGTTCTGATCAATGGGGAAATATAACTGCTGGAATCGATTTAATAAGAAAAAAAACTGGAAAAGAAGTGTATGGTTTTACAATGCCATTAGTAACTACTAAATCCGGGGTTAAATTTGGTAAAAGTGAAGGTAATGCTTTGTGGTTAGACGAATCTAAAACATCTAGTTATGAATTATATCAATATTTAATTAATGTGGAAGATGAAATGGTAATTGATTACCTTAAAATATTTACTTTTTTAAGTAAAGAAGAAATTAAAAAATATGCTAAAACATTAATAGATGAACCACATTTAAGATTGCCACATAAGGCTTTAGCAAAGGAAATAATTATATTTTTACATGGTGAAAAATCGTATTTAAAAGCAATAAAAATCAGTGAATCTTTATTTGGTAGTGACATTAAGAATTTAAGTGCAAAAGATATTGAGTTGGGATTAAAAGATGTTCCGCATTTTGAAACAGAAGAAAAAACTATTATTGATATTTTAATTGAAAATGATATTTGTGCTTCTAAAAGAGAAGCAAGAGAGTTTATAAATTCTAATGCAATTAGTATAAATGGTGAAAAGATAGTTGATGAAAATCAAATTATAACTAAAGATATGGCAATAGATAATCGTTTAATAGTTATAAGAAAAGGTAAAAAGAAAAATTATTTAGGAATAATAAAGTAAAAATTAAGTTTAAGGCAAATTCAATTTTGTCTTTTTATTTAGAATTAAAAATAAAAAGTATACTGGGTTGAATTGATAAATAAAATATGTTAAAATATAGCTAGACTAATAATAAGGAGCAATAGAATGAATTTAAAAAAAGGATTTACATTAATTGAGTTACTAGCCGTAATAGTAATTTTAGCAATCATTGCTTTAATAGCGTCCCCAATTGTTGTTGGATTAATAGAAGATT
>JAQUGJ010000034.1:0-9573 GCA_028684255.1 Bacilli bacterium
TTTTTTTTATTAAGGAGGAAGAAAAATGACAAATAAAGATTTAGCGGATTTAATATATCCAAATGTAACTATGACGTTAGATGATTACGAAAAAAAATATCCAGAAAGAAATTTAGAAGAAGGTGCTGTTGTATCTAGATTTGCACCAAGCCCTACTGGATTTGTTCATATGGGTAGTCTATTGGCAGCTTTTATTGAAAGAAAAGTTCCACAAGATACTAATGGTGTTTTTTATCTAAGAATAGAAGATACTGATCAAAAAAGAAGTGTTGAAAATGGTGTTCAAGGTATTATTGATGATTTAAAAAACTTTGATATTACAATGGATGAAGGAGTAGTTTCTGAAACTGAACAAAAAGGAAATTATGGACCATATATTCAAAGTCAAAGAAAAGAAATTTATGAAGCTTTTGCTAAACATCTTATTGAACAAGGTTTAGCATATCCTTGTTTTTGTAAACAAGAAGAGATCGATGAAATAAGAGAGATTCAAGAAAAGAAAAAAGAAAGACTTGGTTATTATGGAAGATGGGCTAAATGTCGCGAACTAAGTAACGAAGAAAGAATTAAAAGAATCAACAATGGTGAAGAATATATAGTAAGATTAAAATCTCTAGGGAATTTTGATAATAAAATAGTTGTTAATGATTTAGTACGTGGAAAACTTGAGTTTCCAGAAAACGATTTAGATATTGTATTAATAAAAAGTGATGGATTACCAATATATCATTTTGCACATTTAGTTGATGATCATTTAATGAGAACAACTCATGTATTAAGAGGTGAAGAATGGGTTTCATCTTTACCAATTCATATTCAATTATTTAAAACTTTTGGATTTAAAATTCCTAAATATGCACATTTAGGACTCATTATGAAAATTGATGAAAATGGTTCAAGAAGAAAATTGAGCAAAAGAAAAGATCCAGAGGCAGCAGTTAGTTATTACCATGAAAAAGGCATTCCTATCTATGCAACAAAACTGTATTTAATGACTATTGCAAACTCTAATTTTGAGTTGTGGATGGAAAGTAATCCTACTAAGACAATTGATGAATTTAAGTTTGATTTTAAAAAAATGAGTGCTAGTGGTTCATTATTTGATGTTAATAAATTACTCAATATTTCTAAAAATTACATTAGTAAACTCACTGCTTTAGAGGTTTATAATTCATTATTAACATGGTCTTTAATATACGATAAAGACTTTAGTAATCTATTAACACAATATAAAGATTTCTCAATCAGTATATTAAATATTGAAAGAGAACAAAAAAAACCACGTAAAGATTATGCTTGTTACAGCGAAGTAAAGAGTCAAATTTGGTATATGTACGATGAATTATTTGATAGCAACGATTACAAATTTCAATCTATAGATAATTCAAAAGAAATAGCAACAATCTTAAAATCATATATGGAAAAATACTTTAATATTAGTGATAAAGATACTTGGTTTAATAATATTAGAAAATTATGTGATGAATTAGGATATGCTAGTGATATGAAAGATTATAAAGAAAATCCTGATAAATATAAAGGTAATGTTGCTGATGTCAGCACAGTTCTTAGAGTTGCATTAACAAAAGAGTCAATGACTCCTGATCTATATGAAATTATGCGAATTTTAGGTAAAGAAAAAATTGAAAGAAGATACGATAAATTTATTCAAGTAAAATAATTAATGTTTTCAAAAATATGAATTTATAGTATAATTATAGTGGTGATAGAATGGAATATTTACAATATATAATTATTATAATTGTTACGCTTTTAATAGCCTGGGCAATTACGAAGTCAAAAAAGAAAGATTTTAAAATAGAAGTTAATAAACTTATCGAGTATTTAGGTGGTAAACAAAATATTATAAGTTATGAAGTTAACAAATCAAGATTTACGGTATCGCTTCATGATATATCTATCGTTAATAAGGAGGCCATTCAAAAAATGGGTGCTCAAGGGATGGTAGAAATAGATAATCAATTAAAAATAATTATGGGTGAACATGCTAAAAAACTAAAAAAACAGATTGATGATTTAAAATAAGATAATTTTTTTCAAATTATCTTTTTTTTCGACATTATTTGACAATAATATTGTGTATAATGACGATGAGGTGGAAGATGAATAAGTTTAGTTCTATTTTCATAACTATTATTATTTTGTCATATCCTTTGATAATATATTTATTGTATGCGGCGCATAATAAGAAATATAAAGAAAAAGAGAAGGGTATATGGCTAGATATTGCTCTTTTTTCGAGTCTTTATTTATTTTTAAATTATGAACCATTCTTTTTAAATAGTTCAATTATAATAGTGAATGTCCCACTTATCATTGCCTATGCTTTAAGAAAAAGAGGAACGGCTCTGATAATGAGTATTTTTATAATGTTTTATATAAGTCAAAATTATAATTACAATCTCTTTCTTTTAATCTTAGAATACAGTATTTATTATTTTGCTTCACTATTAAAAATAGATCGTAAATATCAAGAATTTTCTTATATTACGGTCTTTACTATATTTAAGGTTTTAATGTTTTTGCTTCATTATTTTTGTGTTAAAAACAATTTTGTACTTTTATATGAATTGTTTTCTATTTTTAATATGTATATAACCTCTAATTTAATACTTATTTTAATAAAAACAGGGGATTCAATAATGGAATATTATATGAGTGCTAAAGATTTAGAAGAGGAAAGAAAATTCAGACAAGTTATCTTTAAAATAACTCATGAAATAAAAAACCCTTTATCGGTATGTAAAGGATATTTAGAAATGTTAGATGGAAAACCAGAAAAAACTGAAGAATATGTTCCTATTATAAAATCTGAAATTGATAAATCTTTAATTTTGTTACAAGATTTTCTTTCGATTAATAAAATAAAAATTAATGAAGAAATGTTAGATATAAACATGTTAGTTGAGGAAAATAAAGATAAAATAAACGGAATTGTAATCAATAGAAAATGCAATATCGAATTTGAACTTATCGATGACGAAAAATATATATATGGTGACTATAATCGTTTAAGTCAAGTTATATTAAATTTAGTTAAAAATGCTGTTGAAGCTTTAAAGGATAATAAAAAATCTTTAGTAAAAGTAAAAATAGAATATGATAATGATAGTGCATATATAAATATCTCTGATAATGGTGTCGGTATGAATAAAGAAGAAGTTGATAATTTAAAAATACCATTTTATACTACTAAAAGAAGTGGTACTGGTTTAGGTGTTGTTTTATGTGACGAGATAATTAAAGCACATAATGGTAAATTAATTTATAAATCAAAAAAAGGTTTTGGAACAACAGTTACTATTAAACTACCACTATTCCAAGAATAAAAAAACCTCTAATGAGGTTTTAATGCTTCTATATATATATCTGTATCAAAAGTATGTTCCTTTTCATCTAATTCTAACAATTCTTTTGTTGAAATTAGAAAAAAATCATCTAATAAAGTGTCTTTGTTTTCAATAATTGGATCATCCCAAGTAACATCAATATGGTACCATTTATCATCAAGTTTTACTAAATTCCAAATATGATTATCACTGACAATTTTATAGTTTTCAAGGTTTAATCTATTCAAATAAATTGCCATTATATCTGTATAACCTCCGCATAAAGCGACCTTATTTAGTAAGATACCCGTTGCTTTATGCGATATATTATATGGATCGATAGAATTGTTATTTTCATCAATATTATCAATATCATATTTTGAGTTATTTATTACATAATCGTGAAAGGCCTTTATCTTTTGTCTAGTATCCATATTTTCTTTTATAATATTACTTTCAATAATATCAATTTGATCATTCACATAATTAATTTCACCATCGCTATAATTTTTTATAACGGATAATGTAATTTTTCCTAACATATTAACTTCTAACAAAATCTTGCGATAACTATTAAAGGGATGTACAAAGTTATTTATGTGTAATATTTCATAGTTTTTTTCAGATATATTAGTCATATCTTCGATACAATCAATATATTCTTCTGGGCAAATAAAGTTAAATTTTTCAGCGCCAGAATCTACGAAAGTATAAATAATATTAATTAAATCATTTTTATTTTGAGGTATAAAACTTTCTAACTTTTGAAAAATTAAGAAAGAGTCCCCTCTTGTATAATTGTTTGATTCATAAGTTGATGCATCATGTTCATATATTTTTTTTATAACAATGAGAGCAATTTCATCTTTAAATAATAGTAATGATCCTAAAATAATTATAAGAAAGGAAAAATAAAAAAACCTTTTCATTTTATCACCAAATTTATTATAACAAAAAAAAGAAGTAAAATCTACTCCATTGAATTTACTTTTTTTGTTAATTTTGATTTACAACGTGAGCTTTTATTTTTGCTTGAAACCTCTGCTTTAGTAGCTTTATCAATTCTTTTGATTGCAACTTTTAATTCTGCTTCAGCCATTGGTTTGTCATTAGCAAGTACAGCTTTTTCCACTTTTTTAATTGCTGTTTTCATACTTGATTTATAATTGTTGTTTTTTTCAGATTGTTTTTTAATAATTTTTACTTTCTTTTCAGCATTTTTCATATTTGGCATAATTTTCACCTCCATGTCATGAACACAAACATTTTAACAAAAAAATGTAAAAAAATCAAGGAAAATGTTAAAAATAATAAAGGAGGAATATATGGGAAAAGAAATAGATATGAGTAAATATCAAATTAGAACAGATTTAGTAGTTGAAAAAATAAGTGAAGATGAAAAAATTAATCAAAAAATAAAATATGAGAAAGGAATTAAAATTACTGATATTTTATTAAAAGATGATGTTTTAAAAGATGTAGATAAAAAGAATGGCAATTATATAACAATTGAGTATAAAGATATCACTGATAGTAAAAATGCTTCTAATGTTAAAAAAGTATTCATTAAAGAATTAAAATCAATAATCGAAAAAAATAATATAAAAGATGATGATAAAGCTTTAATAATTGGTTTGGGTAATTCAAGGTCAACACCTGATTCACTAGGACCATTAGTAATAAATGACATTTTAGTCACTAGTTACCTACATGAATTAGAGGGTTTAGATGATGGATATCGAAATGTCTCGGCATTTAATCCTGGAGTAATGGGTGAAACTGGTATTGAAACAAGTGATTTGATAAAAGGCATTATTGAGGTTTCAAAACCTAATTTTTTAATTGTAATCGATGCTTTAGCAAGTAATTCTGTAGACAGATTGAATAAAACAATTCAAATGACTGATACTGGGATTCATCCTGGTAGTGGAGTTGGAAATAAAAGAAAAGAAATCAGTTATGATACTTTAGGAATACCTGTAATAGCGATAGGTGTTCCAACTGTTGTCGATGCTGTTACAATAGTGACAGATACAATTAATTATATGTATAAGCATATATCTTATTTAAAGAAAAATATGAATAATCCTACTTCTAAGTTGGCAATTGGAAATAACTACCTTGATGAAGAAGTAGATGAACAAGAAATTAATAAAAAAGATTTGTTTGGACTAATTGGTGATTTAGAAGAAATAGAATTTAGAAACCTAATTTTTGATGTTCTAACTCCAATCGGTTACAATTTGATGGTAACTACAAAAGAGATAGATTTTTTAATCGAAAAAACTAGTAAAATAATTGCTCAAGGAATAAATTCGGCTTTACATTCAAATATTGAATTAGAAAAGTAAAAATGATATACTAAACCTAGAGGTGATAGTATGAATTTATACAATCAATTGTTAATCGATCGCTATGGTGAAAGGAAAATTAAAAAATGGATTTCTAATAGTAATAAATTAAATAAAATTTATGAAAACAAAAAGAAATACTATGAGTATGATGGAACAATAAATGCTAATTATGTAATTATGGGCGATGCAATTGATAACACTATGGCTAAATATCTACTATCAACAAAGAAGCCAAAAAACCAAAAAGAATACGATATGCTTAAAAGTTATTGGAATAAAGCATATGAGGAAGTAAAATTAGAGCCAGCAAGGATATTTTCTAATCCGGTTTTTAATTTACCTGATGAAGTGTTACAACCCATATTCGGTCAAGAAGGGGTTCAGGCTATTGCAAAAAGACAAAAAGTATTAAGCAAAAGAGCTAGAGAAATATATAAGAAATATTCAAATTTAGAAGGAGTTACTTTAGAACAAAGAGAAGAATTAATTGACTTTTTAAACCATACCTTAGAATTAGATGATCGCATAGGAAAAGCAAGTCGAAATGTTGTAAATGATATTGTTAATTTAGAGGATCGTGCATCAATGAAAGAAAAAAGTTTTGTTTATAAATTTTTAGCAAGTGAATATTGTAAAAAAGAAGGTGTACATGCTAATGTTTATTTATCAGACTATGAAATAGGTACTAAAAAGAAATTAATTAAATCTCAAGCAATAGGAGAACAAGACAAAGACATAATTGTTATCAGTAAATTTGTAGTTGAAAAAACAAGTTTTTCAGAACTTGATAATAATATGCGTTTAGAGGATTTAAAAGAAAATAATCGCAAAAAAGATGAATATAGCTTTATAATTTCAGTACAGAATTTATATCATGAATTAACACATGTTAAACAATATGATCAATCAAAAAAAGGTTATGTTAATCTTCAATCTATGGAAATGTCAAAACAATTAATAAATAATAAATATCGTAAAGGTAAATCATATAAAGATTATATGAAAAATTATAAATATTCTGAGGTTGAAATAGACGCTAATATTGAAGCTTGGAAAGAAACTCAAAGTTTTGTTGAAAGATACATGCCTGATAAAATAAATCATGTAAAAAGTAATTTGAATAAAAGACAAATGTTAGCGCAATTGACAGATTCTTCAGCAGTGAAATATGTAGGAAAAAATAAAGAAAAATTATTGCCTGAAAAAGCTGATGTCGAATTAATGAACGATATAATGAGTAAAAAAGCTAAAAAAATTTTTTTAGAATATCCACAGATGAAGGTGTTGTATGAGAAAGATGGAAAATTAAAAAATTTTGAAAAATTATTATTTGAAAGAGAAAGAAATATTAGAGAAAAAAATGATAGTAATAATAGATATGATGACGTTTATTATGATTATATAAATTATAATATCGACAATGATTCATTATTATTCTTAGATCCATATAATAAAACTGATAAAGAATTAAAAATGATGTCTTCATCTTTAGCAGACACTATGTTAGAACAATTACAACAAAACATAAATTTACATAAAAACACCCATTATATTAAAAGTGCCAGAGAAAATTATGAGTTTTTAACTTCTGCACGTATTGAAAGAATAAATAAAATTTATAATTTCTTTTCTAAAAACAAAGAAATATTTTCACATTATGATTTTAAGAAAATTCAGAATTATAAAGATACATCAGAAACTTTAGAAAAAATAATACAAGAACAAATTCTTAATAAAAGAATGGAAGGAAATGATAATTATGGAAAAAGAATGGCTTAATGAGTGGGAAGACATTGAAGATAAAACAAAAAACGAAAAAATCTTAACTGAAGAAGAAAAACAAGAAAACGCTGTTTTAAAAACTTTTGAAAAATTTATGAAAAACGGAGAAATAGAATTAGCGACTCAATTATTTAATAAAGAAGAAGAAAATTAAGTTTTTCTTCTTTTTTTGACAAAAAAATAACACCTTAAGTACTATACTTTTAGTGGTGATACTATTGAAAGCAAAATTTAAAACAAAAAAAAGATTTAAAAGTAAAACATTTATTATTTTTCTACTTACATTATTTTTTATATATAATGTTTATGATTCCTTAATTTTAAATACTAAACTATTCTCTAGTAACGAAGAATTTATTAATTACTTATTAGATGATGAAGAATATTATTTAAAATACAAAGATAACCATAATTTAGTTAGTTATTTATTTAAAGCAGTCTATGGACTTGATATCGGAAATCCTGTCGAAATCTTAAGTGATACCTTTAGCAAATCATATTATGTCAGTAATACAACAATATCAGATGATAATCCACGAGTTTATATTTATAATTCGCATCAGGCCGAAAAATATGATCAAAAGGATTATGAAATATATAATATAACTCCTAATGTATTAATGGCTTCTTTTATTTTTAAAGAACAATTAGAAAAAGTAGATATTCCAGTACTAGTAGAAGATGCCGACATTTTAGAATTTATGGCTATAAATAATTATAATTTTGCTTCTAGTTATAAAGCAAGTAAAATTTTTATTGAAAACGCAATTAAAAAGAATCCTAGTTTAGAATTCTTTATTGACATTCATCGTGATGCAATTAAAAAAAGCGACTCAATAATAAAAATAAATAATAAAGACTGTGCAAAAATATTGTTTGTAGTAGGTTTAGAAAACAAGACTTATAAAAAAAATTTAGATTTAGCAAATACTTTAAATAGAATGGTAAGAAAAAAACACCCAGGATTGAGTAGGGGAGTTTTAACTAAAAAAGGAAGTGGAGTAAATGGCGTTTATAATCAAGACATTTCTCCGCAAATGATCTTATTAGAAATCGGTGGCTATCAAAGCACAATAGATGAGGTGCAAAATACAATTAAATTACTAGCGCCTATTTTAAAGGAGTATTTAGATGGAAAATAAAAAGAAAATAAATTATTTTAAATACATTTTTATTATTTTATTTACAAGTTATTTAGTTTTATTTTTAGCATCTAATAATGGTTATTATGAATATAAAAATCGCCAAAAAAACATTTTGACAGAAGAACAAATAAAAAAATTTGAGCAAGATATACTAGATGGAAAAAATGTCGATTTAGAAGAATATATTGAACCTCAAAAACAAGTGGGTAGTAGTAACAAAACTTTAAGTTTAAAATTATCTGAAATAATTTGTTCTTACACAAGGGAAGCAATTGAGCAAACATTTAAAGTTTTAAGCAAAACGATTGAAAGTTAAATATTAATATGATATAATTTTTATAGTATGAGGAGATGGTTATTATGAAGGATACAGTAAAGATAATTACCGAAAATGGTGTAGAAAAAGAATTTGAAATAGTTGCATTTTTTACATTAAGAACTAATCGAAAAGAATATTTAATATATACCGAAAGAGTAATCGATGAAAACGGTAATATTGAGGTTTATACTTCAGAGGTTTCAGAACGTGAAAATGGTAATATTGAATTAATTGGTGTTGAAGATGAAGATATTTGGAATGAAATTAAAAAGACTATGGTTACACTCGCGAAAGGTGAAGAGTAATTATGGACAATTTTATATTAAAAAATTTTGAGAAAGATGTTTTAAAATTATTATCTAATCGAAAAATAATTTTAAAGCAAGATGTATTTAATAATATAAAAATTAATTCCAAAAAAATAGCACCAATTCAACAACCAACATATGAGACTAATGAAGCAAAAGTAATGGAGAGTCCTTCTACGATAATAAACATAAATCAGGAAGATCTTGATGATTATATTAATGCCTTACATCCTCTGTTAGCAAAACTAAAAAGAAAAAAAGCAAGAGTAAGAGCTAAACAAAAATTTTCATATTTTACAGAAATATTTTATTCAT
>JAQUGJ010000035.1:0-9519 GCA_028684255.1 Bacilli bacterium
TAACAAGAGGAGGATTTATGAAAATATTAGAAGTTAATAATTTAACTAAAACATATGGAAAAGGTGAAACTAAAGTAATAGCTTTAGATGATGTTAGTTTTAGTGTTGAACAAGGCGAATTTGTAGCGATTGTAGGCGCTAGTGGAAGTGGAAAAAGTACTTTATTACATTTGTTAGGTGGTGTTGATAGACCTACTAAGGGAAATATCATCATAAATAATAAAGATGTATATAAATTAAATGAAAATGATTTAGCAGTTTTCAGAAGAAAAGAAGTTGGTTTAATATATCAATTTTATAATCTAATTCCAATTTTAAATGTCAATGAAAATATTACTTTACCGGTATTATTGGATAACAAAAAAATTGATTTGGATTATTTAAAAGAACTAGTAGAAATATTAGGACTTAAAAATAGGGTTAATCACTTACCAAATGAATTAAGTGGTGGACAACAACAAAGAGTTTCTATTGGAAGGGCTTTAATGAATAGACCATCATTAGTGTTAGCAGATGAACCAACAGGTAATTTAGATAGTAAAGCAAGTCAAGATATAATTGATTTACTCAAATTATCAAATGAAAAATATAACCAAACAATTATAATGATAACTCATGATACTTCTTTAGCAACTAATGCTAATAGAATTATAAAATTAGAAGATGGCAAAATTGTGAGTGATGAGAAAGTAAATTATGAATATACTGAATAAATTAACAGTTAAACATTTAACAATGAATAAAAAAAGGACTATTGTAACTATTATTGGAGTATTGCTATCTACTGCATTAATGGTAGGAATAGGACTGTTATTTTCTACTTTAAGAGATAATGCAATTCAATCTATTATAGAATATAATGGAAGACATCATGTGGAATATAGAGATGTAGAATATTCAAAGTTGGAGCTTGTTAAAGAAAATAAAGATATTAAAGAATACTTTTATTATAATAAAATAGGGTATGCATATTTAGAAGGATCAAAAAATGAGTATAAACCTTATTTATTAGTAGTAGGAGCTTCTGATAATTTATTTGAAGAATTAAATTTAATCGAAGGTAGATTTCCTTCTAATTCAAATGAAATAGTTATTTCAGAACACATATTTACAAATGGTAAAGTAGAATATAAAGTTGGAGATAAACTTGATTTAAAAGTAGGTTATATAAAAACAAATACTATAGAATCTGATAATAAGGAAGATATCGTAATTGGTGATGATATTTTAATTGAAGAATATGAAAAACAATATACTATTACTGGAATAGTAAAAAGAAGTAGTCTTGAAGATTATAGTTCACCAGGATATTATGTTTTTACAAAAGAAGAAAATAAAAGTAATATTAATTTGTTAGTTGTTTATAAAAAACCAGCTAAAACATATGAAATTTCAGAATCTTTTGAAAAAGATTTAGGAATTGATAAAAGTGATGTATTAATAAATGATGCTTTATTAGGAATGTATGGCGCTAGTGGTTATAAAAATATAGTTACAGCAATTGGTGGCATAATGACAATTGTTTTAACACTTATTTCAATAGGATGTGTTATAGTAATATACAATTCCTTTGCAATCTCTGTAATGGAAAGAAAGAAGCAATTTGGTTTGTTTTCAAGTATAGGTGCTACAGGTAAACAAATAAGAAAAACAGTGTTTTTTGAAGCTTTTATAATCGGAATAATCGGTATTCCATTAGGGATTTTATCATCTTTCTTAGGAATAGGAACTGTTTTATTAATTATAAATGATTTATTAAAAGATGCCTTTGATATGCCTTTAAGATTAAGTGTCTATCCATTATTTATTTTAATACCTTTAATCTTTATGGTTATTGTTATAATTATATCAGCGTATTTACCTGCTAAAATGGCTAGTAGAATTAGTCCAATCGATGCTATAAGACAAAATACTGATATTAAAATAAAAGGTAAAAAAGTGAGAACTTCTAAATTAATAAGGTTAATATTCGGAGTTGAAGGAGATATTTCACTAAAAAATATTAAAAGAAATAAGAAAAAATATCGAATAACTGTTATCTCATTAGTAGTAAGTATTATTTTATTTATATCATTCTCATCTTTTATTCAATATATAATTGAACCTGCTAATGATTATATAGGAGTTCCTGAATATGATATAGATGTTTATTATGACTATTTTGAAGGGGCTTCTGATTATGCTGAAAACTTAATTAAGGCCTCAGATAAAGGATCTTATTATTTAACATATATGAAAGCTACCAGTGATATTCATTTTAAAGATCCGTATAAAGAAGACAGTAAAGATGAAGATGTTATGTATCCACTTATCTTTATGATTTTAACAGATGAAGATTATAATCAATATTTAAAACAAGTTAATGGAAAAGAAATGAAACCAATTTTATATAATTATTATGTGAAAATGGATTATTCTAATAATAAAAGAAAATATTTAGAAATAAAAAAATATGATAAAATAGTATCGTTTGATATATGTGATTATTCATATGATGAAATAAATGATAAAATGAATGAAGATTGTTATTCAAAAATCGATGACTATTATTTAACAGATGTAAAACTAGACAATATGGCTTATTACTATTCAACATACCCAACATTTGTAGTTAACAAACAGTTAGTTGAAAGTTATAAATATCCGAATTCTTCTAACAATATGAGTGTTTCTTTAATGCTATATGCTAAGGATACAACAAATGTGGTTAAATTATTAGATCAATATCAAAATGGAGATTTAAGTGATAAGAATTTTTACTATAATAACGTAAGTGAAAATTTAAAAATGCAAAAAAATATAATATTAGTAGTAAAAATATTAGTATATGGATTTATTGGACTTACGACTTTAATAGGAGTTACAAGTGTATTTAATACTATCAATACTAATATTGCTCTTAGAAGAAAAGAGTTTGCAATGTTAAGAAGTGTTGGACTTACTCCTAAGGGATTTAACAAAATGTTGTTTTTAGAAAGTTTGTTCTTTGGATTAAAATCATTACTATATGGATTAATATTATCGATGTTAGTAGTATTTCTTATATTTAAATCTGTTAGTGATGTAGCTGATATAGGATTTATCATTCCTTGGAAATATATTCTTTATGCAATTATTGGAGTATTTATAATTATTCTTTCAACGATGTTTTATTCAACTAGTAAGATTAAACATGAAAATATTATAGATACTATCAGAGAAGAAAATATATAGGAGGACTTATGGAAATAATAAAATCTTTATTATATGGTATTATTGAAGGGATAACAGAATGGTTACCGGTTAGTAGTACAGGGCATTTAATTTTATTACAAGAATTTTTACCACTAAATGTATCGGATGATTTTTTTAGAGTTTTTGAAGTAGTTATACAATTAGGCGCAATATTTGCAGTTATATTCTTATTTTGGAATACTTTATGGCCTTTTAGTAAAAAAGAAGAAAACTATATTAAAAAAGATACTTTAAATATGTGGTTTAAAATAGTAGTAGCATGTTTACCGGCAGCTGTAATTGGTATCTTATTTGACGATTTTTTTGAAGCAAAATTTTATAATGCAACATCTGTTTCAATCGCACTTATAGTTGTGGGAATCATATTCATTTTAATTGAAACATTTAATAAAAAAGAATCTAAAATAAACAATATTAAAGATATTACTTATAAAACAGCTTTGATAATTGGATTATTTCAAGTCTTTGCAGCTGTATTTCCAGGAGTATCAAGATCTGGTGCTACAATAATAGGGGCATTACTAATTGGGGTATCTCGTCCAATCGCTGCTGAATTCACATTTTTCTTAGCAATTCCTGTTATGGTAGGTGCTAGTTTATTAAAAATAGTGAAGTTTGGATTGGTATTTAGTACTTATGAAATAATTATTTTGTTAATAGGAACTTTATCAGCATTTGTAGTTTCAATGGTGGCTATAAAGTTATTGATGAGTTATGTTAAAAAACATGATTTTAAAATATTTGGTTATTATCGTATTGTTTTAGGAATAATTGTCCTTTTATTATTAAAGTAGTTAACACTACTTTTTTCTTTTATTATTGAATATATTTATGGTATAATTATGATAGGATGTGATTCAATGAAAGTTGTTATCAGTGCTGGTGGAACAGGTGGCCATATTTATCCGGCTTTGGCAATTATTAATAAAATAAAAGAAAAAGAACCTAATAGTAAATTCTTATACATTGGTACACATAATAGGATGGAAAAAGATATCATCCCTAAGTACAATATACCTTTTCAATCAATAGAAATATATGGTTTTAATCGAAAAAAATTGTTGAAAAATTTTAAGACAATAAGTTGTTTGGTTAAAAGTTTTAAGGAATGTAAAAAATTAATAGAAGATTTTAAACCAGATGTTGTAATAGGTGTTGGAGGTTATGTAACTTTTCCAGTTGTAAGAACTGCTAAAAATTTAGGATATAAAACTTTTATTCACGAACAAAATAGTGTTCCTGGAAAGGCTAATTCATTTTTAGAAAAATACGCTGATATGATAGGGGTATCGTTTAAATCGTCAATTAAATATTTTCCTGAATATAAAACAGTGTTTACAGGAAATCCATGTAGTGAAGAAGCTTTAAAGGTAGCAAGTGCAGATAAAAAAGAGTTTAATTTAAGTGAAAATAGAAAATTAGTACTCATAGTAATGGGGTCCTTAGGATCAGCAAAAATAAATGATTTTTTAAAAAAATCAATCAATTTATTTAATAACAAAGATTATGAAGTTTTATTTGTTACTGGAAAAGATAATTATCAGGATATTGCCAACAATAATTTTCCGAGAAATGTTAAAGTAGTTCCTTATGTTGATAAGATGACAAGAATTATGAAGAAAAGTGATCTTATTGTTACTAGGGGTGGTGCTTCGACTTTAAGTGAAATAATGGCTTTAAAAATACCTTCTATTATCATTCCAAGTCCATATGTCCCTAATAATCATCAATTTAAAAACGCTTTAGATTTAAGTGAAAATAAAGCCGCAGTTATCCTAGAAGAACAAGATCTTAAAGGTGATATTCTAGTTAGAAAGATTGATGAACTGATCTATAATGATCAAAAATTAAAAGAAATGAGCAATAATTTAAATGGTTTAGGTGTCGATAATAGTGCAACAATCATTTATGAAAAGTTAAGAAAATTAATAGATAGGAAATAAATAATGGATATAATAAGTAGTATAAAAAAATTAAAAATCGGTGAAGTGTTAGAAAATGTCGACTTAAAAAAATATAATTCCTTTAATATAAGTGCCAATGCATTTGGACTTGTATACCCAAAAGATATTGCAAGTTTAAAGATATTATTAAACTTTTTAAAAGAAAATAATATTAAACATAAAGTAATAGGAAATTGTTCAAATTTAGTTTTTTGTAATCCTTTTTATAATGGTATTCTTATCAAATTAGATAAATTAAACAAAATGTCAATAGAAGGAACAACTGTAAAAGTGGGTGCTGGTTATAATTTAACTAAACTATCTTTTCAAGTAGCGAGACTATCTTTAGCAGGATTAGAGTTTGCATCTGGTATTCCTGGCACTATTGGTGGAGCTATATATATGAATGCTGGAGCTTATAAAAGTGATATGGGTTATATTGTTTCAGATGTTACGGTATTAACGCCCGATAATGAAATAATAAAAATGGAAAATAGAGAGATGAATTTTCATTATAGAACCTCATTTTTAAAGGAAAATCCTGGTTATATTTGTCTTGAAGCAACATTAGTTTTATATAAAGGACAAAGGGATGCAATATTAGAGGTAATTTCTGATCGTAAGAAAAGAAGATTAGAAAGTCAACCTTTAGAATTTCCTTCAGCAGGCAGTGTATTTAGAAACCCAGAAGGGGATTTTGCGGGTCGTTTAATTGAAGAATTAGGTTATAAAGGAAAAAGAATTGGGGATGCTAAGGTAAGTGATAAGCATGCTAATTTTATTATCAACGTTGGCCAAGCTACCGGTGCAGATATAAAAAATTTAATTTTAGAAATTCAAAGTGAAGTTCATAAAAAATATGGAGTAATGTTAACAGTAGAACAAGAACTTGTCGATTAGGAGAATTATGAAAAAAGATGCTAATAAAAAAGTAAAAAAGAAGGTAAAGATTAGATATGGCGCAATAATTGTTTTTTTATTATTTTTATATTTGATTTATTATTTATTAAATAGTTTAATAAACCTTAAAATAACTAATGTTTATGTACTTAATAATCACTATTTATCTTCTCAAGAAGTAATAGAATTAGCGGGCTTAAATGATTATCCTTCGACTATTAAGAATAATTCATCTAAAATTAAAAAAAGTCTCGAAAAAAACATCTATATTAATAAGGCTTCAGTAGTTAAGAAAAGATTAACTAAAGTCTATATTGAAATAGAGGAAAATTATCCAATATTTTTTAACGATTCTTTAAAGAAAACAGTTTTAAAAGATAGTAATATGGTAAGCGAAGAATTTATTGTTCCTGTTTTAATAAATTATGTGCCAGATACAATTTATGATGAATTTATTAAATCGATGGCAGATATTAATCAAGGGGTTTTACTTAAAATTTCAGAAATAAAATATAATCCAAATGAAGTAGATGAAGGTAGATTTTTAATTACGATGAACGATGGTAATTATGTCTATTTAACTTTAAAAAAATTTGGTTCAATAAATAGTTACTTAGACATTGTTGTAAATTTTAAAGGAAAAAAAGGAATTCTTTATTTAGATTCTGGAAGTTATTTTGAAATCATCGACTAGACTATAGGAAACTATAGTTTTTTAAATATAGGAGAATATTATGAAAAATAAATGGTTTAAACTCGATAATGCTGGTAAAATTTTTCCTCCTACTAGTAGTAGGAAAGATCCTAAGGTATTTCGTTTTGCTTGTGAATTAAAAGAAGAGGTAAATCCTAATATATTAAAACAAGCTTTAGAGCAGACAATAGAAATGTTTCCTGGTTTTAGAGTTGTTTTAAAAAAAGGTTTATTTTGGTATTATTTGGAAACGACTAATTTAGAACCAAAAGTGACAATAGAAAAATTACCACCTTGTTCAGCAATTTATGATCAAAATAAAAAAGGATTGCTTTTCAGAGTAACTTATTATAATTGTCGAATAAATTTAGAAATTTACCATGTTTTATCTGATGGCACAGGTGCTTTAGAGTTTTTAAGGTGTTTAGTGAGTTATTATTTAAATATGATACATTTTCCAAATAAAAAAGTAGCAATCAAATATGATGCTTCTTATAATGAAAAAATGATTGATAGTTTTGATAAATATTATGATAATACTAAAAAATTTGCTAAAACTAATTTATTAGATAGTTATAAGATAAAAGGTGAACATTTAAATGGTGGCCTTATTAGAGTTATAGAAGGTCATTTATCAGTTAAAGAAGTTTTAGCGAAAGCACATGAATATAAAGCAACTTTAACAAGTTTTTTAACAGCAGTTTATATTATAGCAATTAGCAAAACAATGAAAATAAGAGATAAGAAAAAACCGATTTCAATTGTTATTCCTGTTAATTTAAGGAATTATTTTAAATCAGCAACAGCTAGAAATTTTTTTAGTACTATTTTTATAAGTCATTTTTCAAAGATAGATGATAATTTAGAAGATGTAATAACATTTGTTAACAATGAATTTAAAGATAAATTACAAGAGGATAAAATAATTGAAAGAATGCACGAATATGCTGTTTTAGAACATAATTTTATAGTTCGTTTAATTCCATTGTTTATAAAAGATATTGTGCTATATATTGCTTATTTATTAGCAGAAAAAAAAGGAACGGTTACTTTATCTAATGTAGGTAGAATTGAAATAGATTCTAAATATGAAAAATATATTGAAAGATTTTCTGTTTTTTCGAGTACATATAAAGAACAGATTTGTATTTGTTCATATTTAGATAACCTTACTATTGCTTCAACTTCTTCTTTTGAAGATGAAGAAATAATGAAAAACTTTTATCGTGAATTAACTGATTTAGGTATTAATGTTCAATTGGTATCAAATTTAATAGATGAGTAGGTGAAATATGAAGTATTGTGATAAATGTAATGTGTCAATTAAGAGCGACAATCAAAAGTGTCCTTTATGTCAAGAAAAATTGATTGAAGAGGATAGTTATGAGGTATTTCCTAAGGTAAAGACGATATATCAAACTTATGAAACTTTTTTAAACTGGTTAATCTTTGGAACAATATTAATTTCAATTATTTCATTTTTTATAAATATTTTGGTTTCAACTAAAGTAATGTGGAGTTTCTTTGTTATTTTCGGAACAGTTTGCTTATTATTTGTCTTAGGAAATGCTATTAAACTTAGATATAATATTCCTAAAAATATATCGAGACAAATAATAATAATATCCTTATTATCCTTTTTATGGGATTATTTTACAGGATATCGCGGATGGTCAATAAATTATGTGATACCTATTGTATGTGCGATTGGAAGTGTTAATTTAACGATTTTATCGGTGATTATGAAAAGGTATATTGAAGAGTATTTGTTTTATTATTTTTTAATTACTTTATTTGGATTAGTGCCATTTATATTTTTAGTTACTAATCTTGCAAATGTTTTTTATCCATCATTTATATGTGTTATATTAAATTTATTGCTCTTGATGTTTATATTTTTTATTAAATCTAAAGAAATATTGTCAGAGTTAAAAAGAGTATTTCATATTTAAAAATTATGTTATAATTGAAAAGAGGTGTTTTTATGATATATTTAGATTATTCAGCAACAACTCCAGTAAATAAAGAAGTCTTAGACACTTTTGTTAAGAGTTGTATAAATTATCCTGGCAATCCTAATTCACTACATACTTTAGGAGTAGATGCTAAAAACTTAATTGAAAGTGCTACTGAACAAATTGCTAACATTCTTAAAATAAATTCAAGTGAAATTATATATACAAGTGGCTCATCTGAATCAAATAATTTAGCTTTAAAAGGAATAGCTTTAAAGTATCAAAATAGAGGGAAACATATTATTACAACTGAGTATGAGCATTCATCTATATATGGTCCTTTAGGATATTTACAAAGTTTAGGATTTGAAGTTGATTTTGTAAAATCAAAAGAAGATGGAACTATAAATTTAGAAGAGTTAGATAATTTGATGAGGGAAGATACTATTTTAGTAACTGTAAATGCTATTAATAGTGAAATAGGTATTATTCAGCCTTTAAAAGAGATAAGTAAAGTAGTTAAAAAATATAAAAACTGTTTCTTTCATGCTGATATTACACAGGCTATGGGAAAGATTCAAATCGATTTTTCAGATTTAGATTTAGCAAGTTTTTCAGCTCATAAGTTTTATGGAATAAAAGGAATAGGGTGTCTATATAAACGCGAAAATATTAAATTAGAACCTTTAATTCACGGTGGTAAAAGTACTACGGTATTTAGAAGTGGAACACCAGCACTACCATTAATTTGTTCATTATCTAAAGCGCTTAGATTAGCGTATGAAGATATTGA
>JAQUGJ010000036.1:0-9394 GCA_028684255.1 Bacilli bacterium
ATTAATGTAAATCCTTTTTTATAATTCATTTTTTACTCCTTATTATTAATTTAACTAAATTGTAACATTTTGTTGCTCTTTATGTCAAACATTAAAAAAAGATGCTTATGCATCTTTTTCTACTAGTTCTAATGAAACGATTAAAGCATCGTCTCCTCTTCTTTCATTAATTTTAATGATTCTAGTGTATCCACCATTTCGATTTGCAAAACGTTTTGCTAAATCATCAAACACTTTTTGAACGGCAATATTGTCGTTTTGTAAAAATGCCAATGCTTTTCTACGTGATACTAATGAACCATTTTTACCGTAAGTAATCATTTTATCAACAAATTTACGAACTTCTTTAGCTCTTGTTTCAGTTGTTTGAATTTTTTCGTTCATTATAAGGTCTTTAGTTAAATTAGCGAGCATGCTTCTTCTATGTTTGTTAGTACGTCCTAATTTTCTGTAAGCCATAATATTCCTCCTAACTATTAATCTTCATCACGGAATTTAAGTCCCATTTCTTTAATTTTTTCAGCTACTTCTTTTAAAGATTTTTTACCTAAATTACGTATTTTCATCATTTCTAATTCTGTTTTTTCTGTTAAATCTCCTAATGTATTAATATTTGCTCTTTTTAAACAGTTATATGCTCTTACTGAGAAATCTAATTCATCAATAGAAATTTCTAATTTTTTAAGTTTGCTGTCTTCTTGTTTAGCAGTCATAATTCCTGTAGTATCAGATATCTCACTTAATTTAGTTATTACATCTAAATGTTCTATTAAGATTTTTGCAGACAAAGCCATTGCTTCTTCTGGTTTCATAGATCCATCTGTATATATATTCATTATTAGTTTATCAAAGTTAGCATTGTGTCCAACTCTGGCACTTTCTACTTCATAACTAACTCTTTCAACAGGTGAATATAATGCATCTATAGGAATATAACCTATTTTTGCTTCTTCAATATATTTTTTATTTTCTGTTGATGGAACATAACCTCTACCAGTCGAAACAAGCATTTCCATGTTTATTTTTCCGCCTTTTGCTAAAGTTGCAATCTCTTGTTTTGGATTAATTATTTCAATATCAGGATCAACATCAATATCTCCAGCAGTTACTAGACCTTCTTTATCAGCATATAGCTTGATAACTTTAGTTCCTTCAACATGTTTTTTAATAACAACGCTTTTAAGATTCAATATTATTGCATTAACATCTTCAACCACTCCATCAAGTACTTGAAATTCATGCATAACACCTTCTATTTTAACAGCAACTATTGCACTTCCCGGCATATTTGAAAGCATTACTCTTCTTAATGCATTTCCAATTGTCGTACCAAATCCTCTTTCTAAAGGATCTAGTTCAAATTTTCCATAATTATTATTTTCTATATAATCAGTTATTTTATATGTTGGTTTTTCAAAGTTTAACACTTAAGACACTCCCTTTCTTATCCACGTGGTCGTTTTGGTGGACGACATCCATTATGTGGAATAGGCGTTACATCAGAGATTGTTGTTATTTCAAGACCAGCTGTTTGCAATGAACGTATTGCAGTTTCACGACCTGAGCCTAATCCTTTTACAAATACTTCAACTTTGTTCATTCCCATATCTACGGCAGCTTTACCGGCAGCCTCTGCTGACATACCAGCTGCGAATGGAGTTGATTTTTTGCTTCCTTTAAAACCTAAAGTTCCTGCTGATGCCCAACTAATAACATTTCCGTTTGCATCAGATATTGTAACGATAGTATTATTAAAAGTTGAATGAATAAATGCCTTACCTTCTGGAACATTTTTCTTAACTTTTCTTTTTCTTGGTTTATAAGCCATACTATAACCTCCTTTTTAGTTACGATTATTTTTTCTTGTTAGCAACTACTTTTCCTTTACCTTTACGAGTTCTAGCATTTCTACTAGTACGTTGTCCTCTTACAGGTAATCCTTTTTTGTGACGAACTCCTTGATAGCAGTTAATTTCCATTTTTGTTTTAATATTCATATTAACTTCACGACGTAGTTCACCTTCAGTTAAATGATTGTTAATAATATTCCTTATACTTATTAACTCATCTTCTGTTAAGTCTTTTGCTTTTTTATTGAAATCGATATTTGCTTCTTTAAGAATTTGTTGTGATAAACCTTTACCTATTCCATAGATATAAGTTAACGCAATTTCAATTCTTTTTTCATTTGGAATTTCTACACCTTTTATACGTGCCATTCAAACACCTCCTATTATCCTTGTCTTTGTTTATGTTTTGGATTTTCACAGATCACTATTACTTTTCCATTTCGTTTAATTATTTTACATTTCGGACAGATTTTTTTTACTGAAGCTCTTATTTTCATTTATAATTCCTCCCTACTATTTTCTATAGGTTATACGCCCACGTGTTAGGTCATATGGTGATAATTCAATTGTAACGGTATCACCTGGTAAGATGCGAATATAATTCATTCGGATTTTACCAGAAACGTGAGCTACTACCGTATGTTTGTTTTCCAATTCAACTTTAAATATTGCCCCCGGTAAAACTTCTATTACTTTGCCTTCGACTTCAATTGTATCTTTGTTCGCCATTTTATCACCTCTTTGTTAAAATTTCATACCCATCTTTTGTAATCAAAACTGTGTGTTCAAAGTGAGCAGATGCTTTACCATCACCAGTTACTATTGTCCAATCATCATCTAATATAAAGACTTTGGCAGTACCTATATTAAGCATTGGTTCAACTGCGATTGTCATTCCCTCTTTTAGTATTGGTCCACTACCTTCTTTTCCATAATTAGGAACATCAGGATCTTCGTGTACCGTCATACCAATTCCATGTCCCACTAGTTCTTTGACTACACTTAGGTTATTTTCTTTAGCATATTTTTCAATGCTATTTCCTATGTCACCTACGCGAACACCATCCTTGATAATACTTAATCCCTTATATAAACTTCTTTCAGTATGTTTTAATAAGTACTTTTTTTCATCACTTATTTCACCAACTGCATAAGACCAAGCACTATCGCCATGATATCCTTGATAACAAGCGCCGATATCGATAGATACGATATCTCCTTCTTTTAATTTTCTAGAACTTGGAATCCCATGAACAACTTCATCGTTTATAGATATACATATTGCCTTTGGAAATCCATTATAGTTTTTAAAAGATGGAATCGCGTTTTGATTTTTTATAAATTTTTCTGCTAATTGATCTAGTTCGTTTGTTGAAATACCTGGCTTGATATATTTTTCTAAATAGTTATGAGTTTGCCCTACTATTTCACCAGCTTTTCTCATCAAATCGATTTCTCGATCGCTTTTAATACTAATCATTCTTTATAATCCTTTCGATGGATTCAAATGTGTATTTTTTACTTATACCACTATTAACTACTCTTAAAACTTTCTTGTTCTTATAGTAATCAATAAGCGGTGAAGTTTTTTCTAAATATTGAATATATCGTTCTTCAAACGTTTCATCATTATCATCACTTCTTTTTACTAATTCACTTTGACAACGATCACATTTATTTAACTCTTTAGGCATTGTTTCTTCAAACATATTATTATAAACGGATTTGCAAGTAGGACAACTTAGTCTTCCAACAATCCTTTTTTTAGCAATTTCCTTATCAACATCTAGAAGAATAACATATCCTAAGTCTTTATTAAGATCTTTTAATATTTCCTCATATCTTTCGGCTTGCACTACGGTTCTAGGAAAACCATCTAATATATATCCGTTTTTGCAATCTTCATAATTTAGACGATTTTTTAATATTTCTAAAACTATTTCATCTTCGATTAATAATCCATCATCTAATCTTTTTTTTACTGCTTTACCTAATTCATTATCTTGTCTTGCAATATCTCTTAATAAATCACCTGTAGATATATTTGGAATACCATATTTTTTTGACACCAACTCAGCTTGGGTACCTTTACCTGCTGCTGGTGGTGCTATAAAAATTATGCTTTTCATTTTCTTTTCCCTCTATAGTTTCGACTTAATAGGGTGCTTTCAACTTGTCTATACGTTTCTAACGCAACTCCTACAACGATTAGAAGACCGGTACCCCCAACTGTTACCGTTGAAGGTAAACTAGTTATTATTCCAAATACTATTGGTAAACCTGCTATAAACGCAAGAGATAATGCTCCAACAAATGTAATTCTCTTTAATACTTTATCAACATATTTCTTTGTTTCTTCTCCTGGTCTTACACCCGGAATGTAACCACCATTTTTATTTAAATTTTCTGCCATTTCTTCTGTTTTAATAGTAACAGAGAAAGTGTAGAAATAAGTAAATGCAATGATTAATATCATATATAGTATAAAACCTGATACAGAAGTTAACGATAACCATTTTTGTACAAATAATGTTATTTCATCTTTATTTATAAAATTTACAATTAGGCCTGGTAATGAAATTACCGCAGAGGCAAAAATTACTGGAACTACTCCTGCTGAATTCAATTTGAAAGGCATATAAGATTGTCTTCCACCATATGCGCTTGCTGATTTATTAGCATATTGAATCGGTATTCTTCTTTCAGCATTTTGTTCAAAAATAATTCCTACTAATACTACTAAATAAATAAGTACAAATATAACAAACGATACAATCCCTAATGCTAGGGTTTGTGTTGTTGATGTATCAATCAACGAATTAAAAGCTGTTACAAACATTGTTGGTAAACTTGCTATAATTCCAGCCATAATTATTAACGAAACACCGTTTCCTACACCCTTTTGGGTAATTTGGTTTCCAATAAATAATAATAATGCTGTTCCTGCTGTTAATATTAAGGCTACCTCAATATATTCTATTGGTTGTAAGCCATGTATTTTAACAACTGAAAATAGATATCCTTGTATAAACGCAAAGATTATTGATGCTACTGATGTTATTTTATTTATTTTTACTCTTCCTACTTGACCTTGCTTTTTTAATTCGGTTAAATAAGGAATAATATCCAATTGTAAAATTTGTATAACAATACTAGCTGTAATATAAGGTCCTACTCCTAGTGCGAAAATCGAATAATTTTCTAATGCTCCTCCACCTAAGGTATTTAGTAATTCTAAAAATCCTAAAGTTCCTGTCAGTTGTGATTCATCTATACCAGGAACAACTATTACGGTTCCTAATTTAAAGATAAATAGCATTAAGAAAGTAAAACCTATTCTTTTTCTTAAATCTTTATTCTTGGCATCAAATATTTGCTTAATTGTTGCAAACATTATATCACCTCTATTTTTCCACCTAATTTTTCTATTTGTGCAATAGCTGTATCCGAGAATTTATGTGCTCTTACTATTAATTTTTTTTCTAAAGTTCCATTTCCTAAAATTTTAATTCCGTTTAATTGATTTTTAATTATTCCCATTTCCTTTAATATTTCTGGTGTTATTACAGCACCATCTTCGAAGTTATTTAAATCACCAACATTAATTTCAGCATATCTTATTTTGAATTTTGCATTTGAGAAACCTCTTTTTGGTAATCTTCTGAATAATGGTAATTGACCACCTTCAAAACCCGGTCTAACTCCTCCGCCACTTCTAGCGTTTTGTCCTTTATGACCTTTACCACTTGTTTTTCCTAAACCTGATCCTGTTCCACGTCCAACTCTTTTACAAGATGCTGTAGAACCTTCCATAGGTTTTAATGTATGTAGTTTCATTATAATAAATCCTCTACTTTCTTTCCTCTCAATTTTGCAATTTCTTCAACTGTTTTTTGTGATCTTAAAGCTTCTAAAGTTGCATATGCCATATTAATTTTAGTATTTGTTCCTAGTGATTTAGATAAAATATTTTTTACACCTGCTAATTCAAGTACTGATCTTACAGGTCCTCCTGCTTTTACTCCTGTACCTTTTAAAGCGGGTTTTAATAATACTTTACTTGCTCCTCTTACACCAATTGCTTCATGCGGAATAGTTTCATCAACAATTGATACTCTTTCTACATGTTTAGTAGCATTTTGAATAGCCTTTTTGATTGCATCTGGTACTTCATTAGCTTTACCAGTTCCAAGTCCAACTTGACCATTACGATCTCCTACAACAACAGTAGCTGAGAAACGGAAATGACGACCACCTTTTGTTACTTTAGTAACACGACCAATATGAATAATTTCTTCTTCATATTGTTTTGGTCTTGGTTCTCTTCTTCTTTTTTCCACTTTATTACCTCCTTTAAAATTCTAGTCCATTTTCACGTGCAGCATCTGCTAATGCTTTTACACGTCCGTGATATTGGTATCCACCTTTATCGAATGTAACTTCTTTTATTTTTGCTTTTTTAGCTCTTTTAGCAAGTAATTCTCCAACTTTTTTAGCAGCTTCTATATTGCTACCTTTTTCAAGTTTTAATTCTTTATCAATTGAAGAAGCACTAACTAAAGTAACTCTTTTTTCATCATCAATGATTTGAGCAAAGATGTTATTGTTAGATCTAAATACATTTAATCTTGGTGTTGTTGCTGTTCCCGATAATTTTTCTCTAACTCTTAAATGTCTTACTTTACGCATTTCATTACGAGATACTTTGTTTATCATAAGTATTACTCTCCTTTACTTAATTATTTAGACGCTTTTTTTCCTTCTTTACGTCTTACATATTCATCTTTATAACGAATACCTTTACCTTTATATGGTTCTGGTTTTCTAATTCCTCTAACGTTTGCAGCAAATTCTCCAACTATTTGTTTATCGATTCCTCTGATTATTAGTTCTGTATTACTTGGTGATTCTAAAGTTAATTCACTTGGAATATTTACTACTACTGGATGAGAATAACCTGCTGTTACTACTAATTCGTTCCCTTTTAGTGAAAAACGATATCCAACACCGATTGATTCTAGTCTTTTTTCAAATCCTTCAGTTACTCCTATTAACATATTTTTTATGTTAGCATTAGCAGTTCCATGAAAATTCTTATCGTCATCACTTTTTCTTGTAACCGTTAATTCATTTTCATTAATTGTTACAGTTAAACATGGTTCAATTTTAGTAGAAAGTTCACCTTTAGGTCCTTTTACTTTTACAGTTGTACCTTCTATAGTTACAGTAACCCCTTGAGGAATTATTAATTTTCTATTTCCAATTCTACTCATATTTACACCCTTTCTACCATATGTACGCTAAAACTTCTCCACCTAATGATTGATTTCTAGCTTCTTTGTCTGTCATAACACCTTTAGATGTTGAAACAATTGCTATTCCTAAACCGTTAAGTACTTTTGGTATTTCACCAGCTTTAGCATAAACACGTAATCCTGGTTTTGAAATTCTTTTTAATCCAGTTATTACTCTCTCTTTGTTTTCAGCATATTTTAAATCTAAAACAATCATATTTTGTGTACTGTTTTTCTTTATTTTGAAATCACTAACATATCCTTCATCTTTTAAAATACGAGCAATTTCAACTTTCATTTTTGAAGCGGGTACTTCTACTTCTTTATATCGCATCCCGTTAGCATTACGAATTCTCGTAAGCATATCTGCGATTGGATCTGTTACAACCATATATATCCTCCCTTCAACTTACCAACTTGATTTTCTAACACCTGGTATTTGTCCTTTATAAGCTAATTCTCTAAAACAAATACGGCAAATTCCATATTTTTTAAGTACGGCATGTGGTCTTCCACATTTTTTGCAACGTGTATACTCACGAACTTTGAATTTTTGTTTACGATTAGCTTTGATAATCATACTTTTCTTAGCCATATTTTCCTCCTTAGCTACTTCTTAAATGGCATTCCAAAGCCTTTTAAAAGATCGTACGCTTCTTCGTTTGTTTTCGCTGTAGTAACGAATACTATATCCATTCCACGAACTTTAACAACATCATCGAAATCTATTTCTGAAAAAATTAATTGTTCGGTTAATCCTAATGTGTAATTTCCTCTTCCGTCAAATGCTTTATTAGAAATTCCTCTAAAGTCTCTTACACGAGGTAATGTAATACTAATTAATTTATTTAAAAAGTTATACATATTTTCTCCTCTTAAGGTTAATTTACATCCAATTGCTTGACCTTGTCTTAATTTAAATCCAGCTATAGCCTTTTTTGCTTTGGTTGCTACCGGTTTTTGATTTGTTATTTTCTCTAGATCTCTCATTGCCGCATCTAACATCTTGCTATTTTCAGCAGCATCTCCAACACCAATATTTATAACAATTTTCTCTAATTTAGGAGCTTGCATTTTACTTTTGTAATTATACTTTTTTACTAAATTAGGTAATATTTCATTATTATATTTTTCTTTTAGGCGGTTCATCTAAAGTCCTCCTTCCAATTAATTAATAATTTCATTAGATTTTTTTGCAACTCTTGCTTTGTTGCCTTTTTTATCTGTAGTATATCCCACTCTGGTAGGTTTTTTAGTCTTAGGATCTTGTACCATTACATTTGAAGCATCGATTGGTGCTTCCATTTCTGTAATGCTTCCAGCAGTTTGACCATTTGGTTTAACATGCTTTTTGATCATATTTATTCCTTCAACAATTACTTTATTGTCTTCTCTGAATATTTTTTTTACTAAGCCTTCTTTACCTTTATCTTTACCAGCGATAACTACTACTTTATCTCCAGTTTTTAATTTCATATTTTCCTCCTAAGTACTATAATACTTCTTTCGCTAGTGATAATATCTTCATAAATTGCTTTTCTCGAAGTTCACGAGCTACTGGACCAAATACACGTGTTCCTACAAGACTCTTATCATCCTTAATAATAACGCATGCATTATCGTCAAATTTAATATAGGAACCATCTTCTCTTCTTAGTCCAAATTTGCTTCTAACAATTACAGCTTTAACAACTTTTCCTTTTCCGATTGTTCCATTAGGAGTTGCTTTTTTTACAGTTCCAACAACTATATCTCCAATATTGCCAGTTTTAACTGTGCCGCCACCTAGAACTCTTATAACTGATATCTCACGAGCTCCAGAGTTGTCAGCAACTTTTAAACGACTTTCTTGTTGAATCATACTAATCCTCCTTTACTTGTTATAAAATTACAGCTTTTTCTAATATTTCTGCTAAACGAAAATGTTTAGTTTTTGATAATGGTCTTGTCGATATGATACGTACTGTATCTCCTACACGAGCTTCATTCTTTTCATCATGAGCGCTGTATTTTTTTGAATATTTAATACGTTTTTTGTATAATCTATCCGTTTTGTAAGTTTCAACTAAAACTGTAATAGTTTTATCCATTTTGTCACTTACTACTTTACCAATAAGCTCTAAATTATTTTTCATTAGTACCTCCTAGTAATTCTCTTTCTCTTATTACTGTTTTCATACGAGCAACTAGTTTTCTAAGTTCTCTAATTCTTGCTGGTTTTTCAAGGTTACCTGTAGCTTGATTAAAACG
>JAQUGJ010000037.1:0-9386 GCA_028684255.1 Bacilli bacterium
TGGCTCGTCTTTTTGCGAAAGCAATAAACTGTCAAAACCGAAAAGGTTTTGAACCATGTAATGAATGCACTTCTTGTTTAGAAATAACTAAAGGAAGTGCCGTTGATATTATTGAAATAGATGCTGCCTCTAATAGAGGAATAGATGATATTAGATCTCTTAGAGATTCTATACGATACAAACCTAATCTATTAAAGTACAAGGTAATAATTCTAGACGAAGCTCATCAATTATCAAAAGATGCTGCCAATGCTCTTTTGAAGATATTAGAAGAACCACCAGAATACGTTGTGTTCATCCTTGCAACCACAGAAGCACACAAGATGATTTCTACTATTGCTTCTAGGTGTCAAAGGTTTGATTTTTATAAGCTAACCATTAAAGAAATAGTTTCTAAATTAGAAGAGATTGCTAAAGAAGAAAATATTAAAGTAGAGAAAGAAGCATTAGAAATGATTGCAGCTTCTTCTGAAGGTTCTCTTCGTGATGCGGAAGGATTACTTGATCAAATTCTTAATTTTACTTCTTCTAATGAAATTAAAATAGAAGATGTTAAAGAGATATTGGGAGTAGTTGATTTAACTCTTGTTTTTGAGTTTACTGATTTTCTAATTGAAAAGAATATTCCTATGGCGATAAAGTACTTAAATGAGAACGTTGAAAGAGGAATTAATTTAGAAGAGTTTAGTAAGACAATTACGAACTATTTAAGAAAACTTTTGATTTTAAAAATTAATGGAGGGTTAATTGATGAGATTGCGGTAGGAGAAACCGGGGAGACAAAACAGAAAATGGTAGAACAAGCTGAAAAGCTTGAAGGAGAAGATTTAAAAACAATTTTAAATCTATTTTTAGAAGCTGAGAATAAGAGAAAGTATTCTTCTATTCCACAGCTTCCTTTTGAATTGGCTTTGATTGATTATTTCTATCAATCAAAGAAATAGTTGATTTTTTAAATAAAATACATTAAGATAATAAAGTTCTATTGTGGGATCGTCTAATGGTAGGACGATGGGTTTTGGTCCCATTAATCTAGGTTCGAATCCTAGTCCCACAGCCACTTTGAGCGCTATGCGAGACGCTTTAAAATTACAATATATGATTAAAATATTAAGTAATTTATTAATAATTAATTATGATGGAAACACCTTTTGATTTGGGTGTTTTTGTTTATAAGTAAAAAACATTGAACAAGAAAAAGAAATATAAAGATTTTATTATTTTTAAAGATAAGAATTCTCATGTTTTTGTGCACATTAATATTAAAAATAAAAAAACTTTTTTTAATTATATCATAGAATATATTTTGAATGAGAATAATTTTTTACGATATATAAAAAATGAAACTTTGATAGAGTTTTCTCCTTCGGAGGATAACTATGCAGTACTTTATAAAAATTTACTTAAATATATTGATGAAGAATTTTTAGACATTGAGATTGATGAAGATGATATTTTAAAAAATATAATAATTGATGAGGCGAAAAATGTTGAAACAGGGGATAGTAAAAAATTTAAAATTCGCTTAAGTAAGGTTGGTAGGATTGGGGAATATATAAATCATTTAATTTTATCCGATTATTGCGGTTTTAGTTGTATTATTCCCAAAGTAGCTTTAACTACGAATTTAAATATGAGCGTTTTTGGAATTGATCAATTGTTTTTTGATGAAAACGAAAAGATTTTACTTTTTGGAGAGACTAAGGTTTCAAAGAATATAAATAATGGAATAACTTTGATTAATAAATCGCTTGAAAATTATGAAGAACAGATAAAAAAGGAATTTGATTTAGTATTGAGTGAATCATTAATTGGAAAAAATCAATCATTTAAAGTTTTTCAAAAAGTAATTGATACCTGTATTAGTTTTGACGAATTTGTGAATAAAATAGGATTAGAAAAAATCGGAATCCCGCTTTTTATAGCTCATGGGAAAGAAATTGATGGTGGTAAAATTTTAAAGTCATTATCAAAAATAAAAAAAAAGAAGATATTAGGGTTAAAAACATTTTATATAGTAATATCTTTGCCTATAATATCTAAAAAAGATTTTATTGTTGAATTGACTAAAGAAATAAAGAAAAAATTAGATTATTATGAATCAAAAAAATTATACATGTCAAAGTAAAAGAGAGTATTTCATAAAAGAAATCAATAACTCTTTAGATGTAGATAGATTTTGCACTAATAATGCAGACAGTTTATTTTATTTGGGGCTCACAATGTATTCTAAAGAATATTCTTTAAAATCTTTAATATATAATTCATTTGCAAAATCTTTTTTAGATAAAGAAATTGCTCTTCATCCAGAGCAATTAAAAATACTTAAAAAAATAGAAGAAAATGAAGCGATGCTGCTTAGTGCTCCGACTAGTTTCGGAAAAACTTTTGTAATTTTTGAATATATAGCGAGAAAAAGACCAAAGAATATTGTTTTAATTGTTCCGACACTAGCATTAGTTGAAGAATACAACAAAAGAATTATCAAAAACTACAAAGATGTTTTTAATGGGTATCGAGTTTTCTTATCTATTTCAAAAGAAAAAAAATATAATTTTGATGATAATAATATTTTTATATTAACACATGATAGAATTATAGAAGGAAATAATTATTCGATAATTAAAGAAATAGATTTTTTGGTAATAGATGAGGTTTATAAGTTAGAAAAAGATGAAGAAGATGATCGAGTTTTAATTTTAAATCTAGCTTATTATCATTTGGCAAAATTGTCTAAAAAATATATATTATTAGCTCCTTTTATTGGTGGTGTAGATAATTTGCATAAATTAAATAAAACACCTCATTTTTATCGTACCGATTATTCTCCAGTAATTAATGAAGTAAAAGTTTGTAACATAAGCAAGAAAGAGGATAGGTTTGAAATGGTGAATAAAATAATTTTATCTATACCTAATAATGAAAAAACAATAATTTATTTTCCAACCATTCCGGACATAGTAAAATATATCAATTTATCTGAAGTATTTTCATTTTCTTCAGATTTTTCTATAACTCGTTTTATAGCTTGGTTAAAAAAAGAAGTTCATGAAAAATGGTATTTGGTTAGAGCTATGGAAAAAGGTTTTTTGGTGTATAATGGACAATTACCAATTGGAATAAGAATGTACCAATTATATCTTTACGAAAAAGGATTTAGCAGATTGATTTGCAATTCTGCCTTATTAGAAGGAGTAAATACTTCTGCAAAGAATATTGTTATTGGTAGACCGTCTAGAGATGGAAAAAATAATTTTGATGCTTTTGATTTTTTTAATTTGGTGGGTCGTTCTGGAAGATTATTCAAGCATTATCTTGGTTGTGCTTATTATGTTAAAGCTCCAGAAAATATTGTTTATAAAAAAAATGATGCGATAAAGAATATCGAATTTGAGATAACAGATACCAGTGAAGATATGGATATACATAGAGACGAATACGAGGGTAATATTAATTATCTAAAATTATTAAAAGAATTAAAAATAGATCACAATTATTTTAAGGAAAGTATAGGTAATAAATTTAGATTAAAAAGCATTATTTTTTTGTTTGAAAATTATCGTAAAAATAAAGATAATCTTTTAAGTGAAATAAATAATCTATTGCTTAATGATCAATTAAGCAGATTGAATTTAATTAAGATTTTTTATAAAATAATTGAAGGAAAGGAGGGTAAATTAATTCCCAATATTATAAATCAATGTATTCACAAGAGAAGATATGGATTAAATACAATAATAAGGAATTTAGAAAAAATATTTAAGGAAATGGACATTGATTATTTAATAAGTTCAGTTATAAGAATTAAAATGAGTTATTTAGAGCATTCTTTTTATTCTAAGTTGTTAATTATATTATTTTTTATGGAGTGTGATGGAATAGAAAAGGAGAAGATTGATTTAGTTGATTCTAGAATCAAAAAGAATATAGATTATATATATTTTACAGATTCGGATGCAAAAAAGATGTTAAAGGATTTAGGAATATATGAAAAAGATATTGATAAAATTATAAAAATAATAGGAGATGATTTTAGTGACGCTTTTGAACTTAAGGAGAGAATTAAAAAAAATAAAGGAAAGATGAAGGGGATTAGTTTTATTTCTAAGTTTATAATTAATAATTTATAAAATAAAATTAAAAAGTTTTATTTTTATCATTTTTTCTGCTACAATAAAAACACGCACGAAGAGCGCAGAATAAGAAGAAATAAAAATGATTGAGAAAGCTTTGCAGGTGTTAGAATTTAATATTTCTAACTTGAAGTGCTCAGCCACTTTGAGCGCTATGCGAGACGCGTTAAAATTACAGAAATTTATGATTAGAATAATAAACAATTTATTAATAACTAATTATGATGGAAACACCCTTTGATTTGGGTGTTTTTGTTTAGATAAACATGAGTCAAAAACATAAACTTTCAATTTATCTAGTTAAAGAAGGAGCAAGAAAGAGTGAAATTTTTAAAGAAGAAATAAAACCCATTAAAATTGGTTGCGGAGAGTTGTATCTAAAAAGGAGAAAAGAGAATCCGATTTCATGGAAAAGTTTTTTTAATGATCATGAGGGTTTGAATAATCTTTTAAATAATAATCATAGTGCAATTTTTTTAGTAGAGATAGATGGTAGGTGTTTTATATTGAGTTTTGGGGCAGGTGGAAGGCATATGCTCAATAATGATGTTTTAGAAGATGATTTTGGATTAAAAACGGTTTTAAATTTGATAGATACAGAAAATCTTAGAAGTATTGATAAGAGAGACATGTCTGGTATTTCAAAAAATACACGAGAGCAAGTAAGTAGGAATGGAAAAATTATGGATTTTGGAATTAATCCAGAGTACGATTTAATTTATGGAATAACAGGAAAGTCAGAAGATTCATTATTAGGCGATATGCTTACGGGAAAGAAGGCTCTAAGCGGATCTTTTGAGGTTGATTGCAATAATGTAGACAGTATATTAAAAGAATATTTAAAATATTATAATAAAGACAATTATAAGAAAAAATTTCCGTGGATTGACAATATAAAGGAAGTGCAAGACGGCAAGCAAATTGATAAATTCAATAAGAAGCTTTTACAAGATTTAAATAAAAATATCTATGAAAATGGAGATCATCTTTGTTGGTTGTCAGTTCCAGATATTGTGGATTGGAATAATGTTGTAGGTTTTTCATTTTCAAAAAATATAAAAAGCAACCAAGATAATTTAAAAACAGATATTTTTATCAATCAATTAAGCGAAATATATAAAGGTGGGGACAAAGAAATAACCATAAAGAGTTTAAAAAATAAAAGAATTTATTGTTTTGATGGAGATGGAAATCTAGCCGGCGACGGATCATGGTCTATATATAATTGCATTTATTGCGAAATTACATTTAATGGGAAGACTTATTTTTTGAATAATGGAAAGTGGTATAATATTGATAATAATTTTTATTTAAATGTTGACCAAAGAATTAATCAAGTGATAAGAAAATCGGGTATTGATTTTATCGATTACGATTATGCAAAATATCACAAAGAAGGATTGTCAAAGAAAAATAAAGGAGAAGCAGGATATAATAAAGATTTATCTAAACATTTAGGGTATGTTTTAATGGACGCGCATAATATTAAATACCAAGGATCTTCAATTGAATTGTGTGATTTATTTGGAAAATCTAACTTGATTCATGTAAAAAGGTATTCGGGATCACAAACATTAAGCCATTTATTCAATCAAGGACTTGTGTCTGGTAAATTATTGAAGCAGGATAATATTTTTGTTAAAGATACTCAAGAAAAAATAAAGAAACTTTATAAAAAAAAATTTAATCCCCAAAAAATGGATACAATAATATATGGAATGATTAGTAAAACAAAAAAAGAATTAAAACTACCTGCTTTTAGTAAGATTACTCTTTATCAGACAGTAAAAGAACTAGAGAGTCTTCAGTATAAAATATACGTCGAAACAATCTATGGTAACGAAAAAACAATAAAAGATAACGCAAAGATGGCAAAAAAATCACATAAATAATTGAATAATAGGCAAAAAAAGATATGGATATAATATTAGATCAAATATTTCTAGCAATAAAATATTTAATAATAACTTCTTTAGTAATTTTTTCTTATAGAACAGCTTATAAGAATACAAATAAAGTAAATTTTAAGAAAAATTTTTGGAAGGGCTTTTTATGGTGTGCCGGAATTGCTCTTACTGGAGCGTATATATTGGGTGGATCTGAAATTAATTGTATAGAATATGAGTATGATCAATATGGAAAATATTGCATAGAATATACGGAGAATGCTAATTATTATAGTCCAGAAACTGAAGCTAGAGTTGCGGAGTTTATTTTTATTATGATGTTAATATATATTCCAGTAGCGATAGGTGTTTTTAGGGGTAGGTGGAACAAAATTAAAAATGATGAATCTTGATTTCATTAAAAAAGTGTCACTTTTGTCACTTTTTTGCTATAATAAAAACACGCACGAAGAGCGTAGAATAAGAAAAAACAAAAATGATTAAGAAAGCTTTGCAGGTATTAGAGATTTAATATTTCTAACTTGAAGAGCTCAGCCACTTTGAGCGCCTTACGAGACGCGTTAAAATACAGAATTTATATGATTAGGATAATAAACAACTTATTAATAACTAATTATGATGGAAACACCCTTTGATTTGGGTGTTTTTGTTTATAGAACACATGAAAGACATAAAAAAAATATCAGATCTTATATTTGTAGAATCATTTCTGCAGGTTAATTTTTTAAAGGGATATAAATATATTGATAAAGCAGGAGAAATTGTTAATGAGTTTTGTACGGAAGATAAAGAGCCAAATTTTTCTATGGATTTGAATCGATTGCTGATTTATAATCCAGAAGAAAATGTGGCTGAAATAAAAGTTTCTCCTAGAGATTATTGGAGTCATTTTGTAGACCCCGATTCTTTAGAGTCTATTTCTTATAAATATATTAAAAATGGTGAGAAAATTTTGAAGATTTTGGAGGTTGATAAAATTCAAAGGATTGGATGGAGAAATATTTTTGCCAAAGAGTTTAAAAATGGAAAGGAGAGAGATAAAGTTTTTGAGGATTTAAATTTAGGAAAAAATTTAGAAATGAGAGAAGGGGTTTTTTGTTTTGAAAGCGAAGGTTATAATGCTAGATTAAGTGTTAGTAAGGCTAATAAGACAGATCAGGAAAAAACACCTTCAATTATTATCGATATAGACTTTTATAAAATCGATAAAGAAGGTATTTTGAAAACAAAAGTTGAAGAAATTTTAAATTTATTTAAAAAAGAAATAAGGTCCGATTTCTGGATAGGAGAGATTAATAAGATTATTAATAGCACTCAAAAAAATGATTGAATGGATTAAAGCTTTATTAAAAAATAATAAACTAGTTACATTTTCCTTAGTAATAGCACTTTTTTGTATTGCTTGTCATTTAATTAAAGGGGAGGATAATTTTTTTAGTCCTTGTGCTATTGTTAGTTATGTTATTTTCTTTATCGCTTTGTTATTTTCTTTTTCGATTTTTACAGACTATAAGGCAAAAGAACATACAGATCATATTATTTCTAAATATTCAAAGGCTTTAGATGAAATAAGTAAAACCCACACAACAGTTGAAAGGTTTAAAAGAAAAGATATCTCAAACGAAGATAGGACCGTTGGTTCTCAGGATGGCATAGGAAGATATACTTTAAGTGGAGAAAAAGATGATAATGCAACTGATAATATTAGCGGATAGATATTTGTCCTTAGGAGATACATAAATAAGCCCCTTTAGAAAGAGGTTTTTAGTTTGCTTCTATCTATGCAGATCAAAATTTTTATGATATTATATAAATACAATTTAATATTAAGTAGCCTAAACCTTTAAGTAATTAAAGGCATGGCGAAAAGACCAATACAGCATAAAGGACCCATCATGGGGTTGCTGTATTGGCCGTATCGGGAAACCGGTATGAACAGCTTAGCTGTTACCTGTGGTGGGCTTTTTGTTACACTACAGGGATTTAGTATTATTAATTTTAAATAATTAAGAATATGAAAAATAAATCTTTTACTCTCATAGAGTTATTAGTAGTAATAGTAATCATAGGAATACTATCTAGTGTAATTATTATTTCCGTAAGTGATGCAATTAATAAAGCTAACTTTGCTAAAGCTCAATCTTTCTCAAGTACAGTACAAACAGAATTACTCTCTGATCTAGTCTCTGAATGGACCTTTGATGAAGACTTAGGAACTACCGCTAAAGACACTTGGGGTAATAACGATGGAACTGTCTCTGGAGCAACCTATGTTCCTAAATCAGATAATGAATGTGTTTATGGTAGTTGCTATTCGTTTGATGGTAGCAATGATTATATTGATTGTGGAGATTTTACTAATTATATAGGAAAAAATAATCTTACATTTTCTGTTTGGGTGAAACCATTGATTAATGGAATTGATGGGTCTTGGCCTTATTCTTTTTCAGCTTTTATGGGTAAAGCGGGATCTGGTTCAAGCGGAGATATACACGTAGGATATAGGTCTGATAATAAAGTAAGGGTTTATTTTGAAAGTTTGGTCGGGGGAACATATTTTGATAGTGTTAACCCCATAAAAATAAACGATTGGTCATTTATAGTGGTTTCCGCTAATAGTTCTAGGATTTCTTTGTACGTCAATGGCAAGCTCAGTAATTATAAAGATTTTGCTACAAATTTCGTAATAAATAATATGCATATTGGACACACCTTTTATGCAACATATTTTAATGGTTTAATTGATGATGCTCGTATATATGATACCCCCTTATCCTCTGCTCAAATAAAACAAGAATACATCGCCGGACTAAACTCTCTTTTAGCGAATAATAATATCTCTAAAGAAGAATACAACGAAAGAATAGAAGAAATGAGCTCAAAATAAACAAATCTTTTTAACAAACGATCAAAGAATTAGAGGAAACTCTAATTTTTTTGTAACTTTTTTGTATTTAATGGTATTATATAATTATAGATATGAACATAAAGGAATTAGTTGAAAAGTCTAAAAATAAAGACAAGGAAGCATTCTCTGAACTGTTTGATTTGTATTACGATAAAATACTTAATTATGTTTTTAAGAGAACTTTGAATATTGATTATGCAAAAGACATAACTTCTAATACTTTTTTAAAGGTATTAGAGAATATTAATAAGTTTGAATGGAGAAACGGAGAGAATAGTTTCAATTCTTGGATATATAAGATAGCGACGAACGAAGTTAATCAATATTTTAGAAAGCAGAATAAATACAAGCTAAGTATTGATGACGAGAATTTTAAAGAATTAGGAGATTTTGGAGAAGAGATTGAGAAGATAGAAAAGAGGCTTGAAAACGACGAGT
>JAQUGJ010000038.1:0-9272 GCA_028684255.1 Bacilli bacterium
GGAATCAAAATAATTAAACACATGAGAGAAAAATGTGACGAATTTGCACAAAAATACAGTTTAAATTTCACTTTATTAGCAACACCAGCAGAAGGGTTATCTGGTAGATTTGTAAATATCGACAGAGCTTTATATGGTTCAATAAAAGGAGTTACTGATAAAAAATATTACACTAACTCATTCCATGTACCTGTTTATTACAATATTTCGGTAGCAAATAAAATAGCATTAGAGGCTCCATATCATGCATTTACTAATGCGGGTCATATATCTTATATTGAATTAGATGGAGATACAACTAAAAATACAGCTGCTTTTGAAAAAATAGTAAGATTAATGAAAGAGTCTGGTATTGGTTATGGTGCTATAAATCATCCGGTTGATAGAGATCCGGTTTGTGGATTTATAGGAGTAATCGGTGATCAATGTCCTGGTTGTGGAAGAACGGAAGAAGATGGTGTAAAATTTGAAAGAATTAGAAGAATAACTGGTTATTTAGTAGGAACTGTTGATCGTTTTAATAATAGTAAACGCGCTGAAGAAAAAGACCGTGTTAAACATAGTACTAAGGATATGTTAAAATGAAAATCAGATTAGCCCAAAGTCTACAATCTGATAGCATTGTTGACGGAGATGGTATCAGAACAGTTATTTGGACACAAGGATGTTCACACAATTGCAAGGGGTGCCATAATCCTCAAACTCATAGTTTTACAGAAGGATTTTTAGTTGATGTCGAAGATATAAAAAAAGAAATAAGTAATTTAAAATTACAAGATGGTATAACTTTTTCAGGCGGAGACCCAATGTTTCAAGTTGATGCTTGTTTAGAAATTGCAAAATTTTGCCAAAGTAATGGTCTTAATGTATGGATGTATACTGGTTTTACTTTTGAACAATTAATTGCATCAAACAAACAAAATATAAACGAATTATTAAAATATGTCGACGTATTAATTGATGGCAGATTTATTTTAGAGCAAAAAAGTTTAAATTTAATGTTTAGAGGATCTAAAAATCAAAGAATAATTAATGTTAAAAAAAGTTTAAAACAAAAGAAAGTTATAACTATTAAAGAATACAATAATGTCAAATATTTCAAAAAAGAAGAATTCATATATGTCTAACAAATATAAAATACCTATTATTAGGTGTTTTTTTTCTTGATAAAAAATATATAATAAGATATAATTATCTAGAAAAGCGACAGGTGAAATTAATGTTAATATTAGCAAAGGCAACTTTAGCAATGATGATTGGATTTATTGCATCAATAATATTTGGTTTTATTCTTATTCCAATTTTAAAGAAAATTAAATTTGGACAAAGAATAAATGTTTTTTTAGGTGAAACTCATAAAAATAAGGAAGGAACACCAACAATGGGAGGTTTAATATTTATTGTACCTACCTTAGCAATTGTTTTCCTTTTCCTTTTATTCGATAAAATGCAGTTTTCTGAAAATTTATTTATTATATTATTTGTATTTGTATCTTATTCTATATTGGGATTTTTAGACGATTTCTTAATTATTAAAAGAAAAAACAATAATGGTTTAACAGAAATTCAAAAATTATTTGGACAGCTAGTAATTGCTTTAATATTTTTCTATATATTTATGCGTAGTGGTAATGAACCGGTATTAAATATTTATACCTTAGGGATAAGCATAGATATGAAATGGTTTTATGGAATTTTTCTTTTATTTGTATTGGTTGCTAGTTCTAATGCCGTTAATATAACCGATGGATTAGATGGTTTAGCTGCAGGATTATCTTTAATCGCATTTTTAGCCTTTGGACTTATTGCTTGGAATGCCCATTGGGTAGTCGGATATCAAGATCTTGGAATATTTTGTTTTATATTAGTTGGTAGTTTATTAGGATTCTTGTTATTTAATACACATCCTGCCAAGGTTTTTATGGGAGATACAGGCTCTTTAAGTTTAGGAGCAACTCTAGCATCAATTGCAATAATAACAAACCATGAACTTACATTAGTTGTTGTAGCAGGTGTATTTGTACTAGAAACATTATCAAGTTTAATTCAATTAGTAAGTCTTTTGTGTTTTGGTAGACGTGTGTTTTTAGTAGCCCCATTACATCATCATTTTGAAAAAAAGGGTTACCGAGAACAAGATATTGTTAAAGGATATTGGATTTTAGGATTATTGCTTTGTATGGCTGCTATCGCCTTTGGAGTATGGATATAATTAAATTTTTATAGATTCGGATATGATCAATGCATTTTGGTCATATTTTTTTGTTGTATTTATAATTTTTCTAATATTTTTACGCGTTATTATTATAAAAAGAACGTTTTTCAAACTATCTTTTCCTTCAGCTCTTATACTAGTTACTCCAAAACCATTACTTCTAATATTATTAGCTAAATCATTTAGTTCAGTAATAATTATTACCATATTGTTTCCAAGTGCTAATTTTTCTTCAATAATGCCTCCTAGATATGAACCTACTACGGAACCTAAAATAAAAAATACAATCTTATAAGGGTCTTCTAAAATATTTTGTACCACAATACCGACAACTAAAATCCAAATTAAACTTATAACTCCTTGTAAAATAGAACCAAGTAATTTTCTGCCATCAGCAACTACAATCAACCTTAATGTACCTAAAGTATTTTCTAATACTTTTGAAAAAAAAATAATTGAATAAAGCAACATTTTATCACCTGTTTTAGTATAACCAAATATAAAAAAAATATTTTTAGCACTTTAAGATTGACTTTGCTAATTTATGTTGCTATAATAATTTTGTCACTCAAAGTTAAAGAGTGCTAAGAGGTGGTTAAATGCTGAATAATAGACAGACAGAACTTCTAAAACTCATTGTTGAAGCATATATAAAAGAAGCAAAACCAGTAAGTTCAAAATCAATATGTAAAAAAATGAGATGTTCTAGTGCTACGATTAGAAACGAAATGGCTTTTTTAGAAGAGAAATCTTTAATAGAAAAAACCCATACTTCTTCTGGAAGAATACCTTCTGAGAAAGGTTATCGATATTATGTCGATAATGTTATGAAACCTAAAGAGTTATCAGGTGAAGATGTTCTGAAACTACAGACGATATTTCGTAATAATTCTTTAGTATTAGAAGATTATATTATCAAGAGTATGCAAATTGTATCAGAGATGACAAATTATACTACAGTGGTATTAGGAAAAGCTTCAAAAGAAAATAAAATAAGCAAAATTGAAGTGGTACCAATAGATGAACAAAACTTAGTAGCAATAGTTGTAACTGATAAAGGCCATGTTGAACATCGAAACATATATTTAAATGAACGAGTTTCCATCAATGAAATTAAGAAGACAATTGATTTAATCAGTAAACTTGTTGTTGGAACCCCAGTCGATGAAGTGAATCAAAAACTAGAGTTTGAAGTAAAACCTATCATTGCTAAATATATAAAGCAACATGAAGTTTTATACAATGCTTTTTATAATGCTTTTTCAGACTTTTCACTATCAAGTGTAAAAATGTCGGGGGCAAAAAATATATTAATGCAACCCGAATTCGATGATGCTGATAGGATAAGAAATATCATCAATAAATTTGAAGATAAAGACATTATAAATGGTATTGTCGAAGAAGACAGCGGAATAAATATTTATATTGGTTCAGAGACTGAGTTTGACGATGACGTAACGATAGTTAAATCAAAATATAATATAAATGGTCAAGAAGGAACAATTGCTTTGATAGGTCCTAAAAGAATGGAATATGATCGAGTAGTTACTCTTCTTGAATATATTAAAGAAAACATTGAAAAGTAGGAGGATTATGAAGGATAAAGAAAAATGTGCTTGCAATACAGAAGTTAAGGATGAAGAATGTGTTTGCAACGAAGAAGGTAAGAATAAAAAAGTTAAAGAAAAACATAAAAACAAATTAAATGATGCTTATAATATGATAAGTTCATTAGAAGATAGTCTATTGAGAAGCAAAGCTGAGTTAGTTAATTATCGTAAGAGAAAAGATGAAGAAACTTTAAGAATGTTAAAATATGCTAACGAGGATTTAGTAAAAGAAATATTACCAGCACTTGATAACTTTGAAAGAGCAATAAAATTAGATGACAATGATTTGAGTGATGAATTATCAAAGTTCTTATCTGGTTTTAAAATGATATATTGTCATTTAACCAAAACATTAGAAAATTATGAAGTGAAACCTATTGATGGGATTAATAAACCTTTTGACCCAACTTATCATCAAGCAGTATTAACAGATAAACAAGAAGGTGTTGAGCCGGGTACTGTAATAGAAGTATTACAAAAAGGTTATTTATTAAAAGATAAAGTTATAAGACCAGCAATGGTAAAGGTTTCAGAATAGAGGAGGAAATTATGAGTAAAATTATAGGAATAGATTTAGGAACAACAAATAGTTGTGTAAGTATTTATGAAGGTGATGAGGCAAAAATAATTGCCAATGCCGAAGGAGAGAGAACAACTCCTTCTGTAGTAGCGTTCAAAAACGATGAGATTATTGTTGGAGCTGCTGCAAAAAGACAAATGATAACTAACCCTAATACTGTTAATTCAGTAAAAAGATTAATGGGAACAGACAAAAAGGTAGAAGTTAATGGAAAAAAGTATACACCAGAAGAAATCAGTGGAATGATTCTTTCAGAATTAAAGAAAACTGCTGAAGATTATTTAGGTGAAAAAATAACAAGAGCTGTTATTACAGTTCCTGCATACTTTAATGATTCACAAAGACAAGCAACAAAAAATGCTGGAAAAATTGCAGGTTTAGAAGTTGAAAGAATTATAAATGAACCAACAGCAGCTGCATTATCTTATGGATTAGATAAACAAGAAAAATCAGAAAAAATACTTGTTTATGATTTAGGAGGAGGAACTTTTGACGTTTCAATCCTAGAATTAGGAGATGGAGTATTTGAAGTACTATCTACTAGTGGAAACAATAGCTTAGGTGGAGATGACTTTGATAATAAAATTATTGACTACTTAGTAAAACAATTTAAATCAGAAAATGGAATTGATTTATCTAAAGATAAAATGGCAATGCAACGTTTAAAAGATGCTGCTGAAAAAGCTAAAAAAGAATTAAGTGGTCTTACAACAACTCAAATATCATTACCATTCTTATCACAAGGTAATGATGGACCATTGCATTTAGAATTATCGATGACACGTGCTAAATTTGAAGAATTATGTAATGAACTATTTGAAAGCACTTTAGAACCAGTTAGAAAAGCTTTAAAAGATGCTGGTTTAAGTAAAAATGATATAAATAAAGTATTATTAGTAGGTGGATCAACAAGAATACCAAAGGTACAAGAATTAATTCAAAAAGAATTAGGAAAAGAACCTTCTAAAGGTGTAAATCCTGACGAAGTTGTAGCAATGGGTGCAGCGATCCAAGGTGGAATATTAGTAGGAGACGTTAATGATATCGTATTGTTAGACGTTACTCCACTTTCATTAGGAATCGAAACACTAGGAGGGGTATCTACAGTATTAATACCAAGAAATACGACTATCCCTACAAGTAAAAGCCAAATATTTAGTACAGCTGCAGATAATCAACCAGCAGTAGATATCCATATTTTACAAGGTGAAAGAAGTATGGCGGGCGATAATAAAACATTAGGAAGATTCCAATTAGGAAATATTGCTCCAGCACCTAGAGGAATACCACAAATAGAAGTTACATTTGATATAGATGCAAATGGTATTGTTAATGTAAAAGCAAAAGATTTAGGAACAAATAAAGAACAATCAATTACTATTACAGCATCTACTAATTTAACTGAAGAAGAAATTGACAAGATGGTAAAAGAGGCGACTGCTAATAAAGAAGCTGACGAAAAAAGAAAAGAAGAAGCTGATTTAAGAAATGAATCAGAACAAATTATCTTTGCAACAGAAAAAGCTATTAAAGATCTAGGGGAAAAAGTAGATAATAAAGATAAAGAAAAAGCAGAAAAAGAAATTGAAGAGTTAAAAGAAGCTTTAACAAAAACAGATTTAGAGGATATAAAAACTAAAAAAGAAAAATTAACTGAAAGCGCTATGGCATTAGGATCTAAAGTTTACGAGGAAGCTGCAAAAAAACAACAAGAAACTACTGAAGAACCAAAAGAAGAAAAAGACACTGTTGTAGATGCTGAATATGAAGAAAAATAAAAGAAAGTTCTAGGAAACTAGAACTCTTCTATTATAAGGAGAAATATGAAAAGAGAAGATATTGATAAGAAATATAAGTGGGACTTAAGCAAAATGTATGAAAATGATGAATTATGGGATAAAGAATATCAGGTATTAAAAAATAATTATCATGAGTTATCAAAATATAAAGGTAAAATAATGGCAAGTGCTAATAATTTATTAAAGACTATAAAAACAGATTTAAAATATTCGAGACAAATTGAAAAATTATATGTTTATGCTTATATGCGATTAGATGAAGATACCAATAATACATATTATCAAAATTTAGTTGGAAAAATAGATAATTTAATCTCAGAAATCAGTTTAGAATCTTCTTATATAGTTCCAGAATTATTAGAAAGTGACTATAGTTTAGTAGAAAAATATTTAAAAGAAAAATCAGAATTAAAAGAATATAAATTTCATTTAGAAGAAATATTTAGATATAAAAATCATACCTTGAGTCAACAAGAAGAAGAAATAATTGCAAATTTTCATCAAATAATAAAAAGTCCAAATAAAACATCTTCTTTACTTAGAAATTCTGACCTTAAATTTGGAAAGATTAAAAATGAAAATAAAGAAGAAATTGAATTAACAAATAGTAACTATAGCTTATTAATATCATCAAAGGATAGAGAAGTAAGAAAAAATGCTTTCAAATTACTCTATCAAAAATATGAAGAACATAAAAATACTTTTGCTTCAACTTTGGCAGGAAATATGGAAAGTAATTGTGTATTATCAAGATTAAAAAAATTTAATAATACTAGAGAATCATTCTTATATAATCACAATATCGATCCTTCTATTTATGATGATTTAATTGATACAGTAAACAATAATATGGATGTAATCTATAAATATTATCAATTAAAAAAAGAGGTATTGAACTTAGATGAACTACATATGTATGATCTTTATACAGAATTAGTGTCTAAATCAGATAAAAAATATACTTTTGAAGAAGGAAAAGAAATAGTCGTTAAAGCTCTTAGTGTTTTAGGAGAAGACTATATCAAAAACATAAAAAGAGCCTTTGAAGAAAATTGGATCGATGTTTACTCTAATGAAAACAAAAAAAGTGGAGCATATTCTTGGGGTTGTTATGATAGTAATCCTTATATTCTTTTGAATTTTCAAGGTAAAATAGACGATGTATCGACTTTGGCACACGAATTAGGTCATTCGATGCACAGTTTCTATTCGCACGAAAATAACCCTTATCAATATTCTAGTTATGCTATTTTTGTAGCAGAAGTAGCGTCTACAGTAAACGAATTACTTTTAGCAAATTATATGTTAAATAATTCAACTGATAAAACAGAAAAACTTGATATTTTAAATCAAATTTTAGAAATTTATAAAGGTACTCTTTATAGACAAACAATGTTTGCAGAATTTGAAAAAGATATCTATAATAAAAAAGAAAATGGAGAAATAATAACTTATCAATTATTAAATGATGCATATTATGAATTAAACAAAAAATACTTTGGAGATAATGTTTATATCGATGAAGAAATAAAATATGAATGGACACGAATTCCGCATTTTTATACTAGTTTTTATGTATATCAATACGCTACTGGTTTATCAGCAGCCACTTATATAGTAGAATCTATCTTAAATAAGAAAGAAAATGCTTTAGAAAATTACTTAGAATTTTTAAAAACAGGTGGCAGAGATTACCCAGTTTCTGAATTAAAGATTGCTGGTGTTGATATGAATGATCCTAAAGTTGTTGAAAGTGCAATTAAAATGTTTGATAATAAGATCGAGGAATTCAAAAAAATATATACAAAATAGTGGAGGTAAATTGTGAACAAAAGAGATTATTATGAAATATTAGGTGTTAGTAAAAACGCTAGTCAAGATGAGATAAAAAGTTCCTTTCGTAAATTAGCAAAAAAATATCACCCAGATGTTTCAAAAGAAGAAAATGCAGCAGATAAATTTAAAGAAGCACAAGAAGCATATGCAATATTGTCAGATGAATCTAAGAGAAAACAATATGATCAATTTGGACATAGTGCATTTAACCAAGCTGGTGGAGCATCAGGATACGATTTTTCTGGATTCGATTTTTCAGACATTTTTGATGATTTGTTTGGATCTGGTTTTGGATTTAATTTTGGTGGTAATTCAAGAACTTCAAATAGGCCAAGAAAAGGACGAGATACACTTTTAAGAATGAATCTGACTTTTGAAGAAGCAGTATTTGGAACTAAAAAAGATGTTATTGTCGATGTTATGTCGGATTGTAAACATTGTAATGGTAAAGGTGGAAAAGATGAAAAAACTTGCCAAACTTGTCATGGTAGTGGAACGGTTTCGGTAGAACAAAGAACAATGTTTGGAACCTTTATGACTAAAACTACTTGTTCAACATGTAGTGGAAAAGGCAATATTTATAGTGAAACATGTAAATATTGTAAAGGTGTTGGAAAAAAAGAAGAAGAAAAAACATTAGAAATCAAAGTGCCTGCAGGTGTTGATTCTGGTAATCAATTAAGAATTGGTGGCAAGGGAGAAGCAGGCGAAAATGGTGGGCCTAATGGTGATATTTATGTTGAATTTAATGTTCAAAGTCATCCTTTATTTGAAAGAGATGGAAGTGATATCTATTTAGAGTTACCACTTACAATAACTGAAGCCGTTTTAGGATGTAAAAAAGAGATTCCGACTTTAAATGGTAATGTCAATTTAACTATACCATCAGGGACTAAAACCGGCGATAAACATAGACTTAAATCTAAAGGTATTCAAAACATAAATAGTATTACCAAAGGTGATATGTATGTAATAACAGAGGTTGTTATACCCGATAAGTTAACTAAAGAACAAAAAAAATTATTTGAACAACTTAAAAAAACAGATTTAGAAACAGGAAATAAGTTTGCAAAAATAAAGAAATATTTATAAAAAAAAGGTATTTTTAAATACCTTTTTTTATTGCCGCCAATATTTTTTCTTTCATAAAGTCGTCACAATTTATCCATAAGAGTTCAAAAAAGACGCCTAAACCTGGTAAAGTAATCTCTTTATTATCCTTTATACTTTCA
>JAQUGJ010000002.1:0-36274 GCA_028684255.1 Bacilli bacterium
CTACACGACGCTCTTCCGATCTCAGATAGATCTAAATTTTCAATTATTGAAGATGTAAAAAAATATGCTAAAGAAAAAGGTTATAAATCTATTGATATCGATGGTATTCGTGTTGAATGGGAAGATTCTTGGGCTTTAGTAAGAGCTTCTAATACTGGACCGCATATTACAATGAGGTTTGAAGCGACAACTATAGAAAGATTAGAAGAAGTTAAAGAAGAATTCACTTTGCTTTTAGATAAATTAAAGGTAAGTTATTAAAAAGGAACAAATAGTTCTTTTTTTTTGTTTTATTAATAGTTTTAAATAGGTGATATAGTTGGACAAAGAAAAATTAGAAATCCAATTAATTTTGAATAGAGATTTATATAAAAAAAACATTATAGATATTAATATGTACAATTTTATATCAAATAAGTTATTACTGATGATAAAGGATAATCATGAATCTTTATCAAATTAGAAATAAGATGTTATCGGGTACTTCTATTCAAGATATGAAGTTAAAAGTAACTTTCTATGCCAGGGTTTCTACTGATAAAGATGAACAAATACATTCTTTAGAGTCTCAAGTAAGTTATTTTGAGGATTATATTAAAAAAAATTCTAATTGGTCTTTTATTTCTGGATATATAGATGAAGGAATAAGTGGTACTTCAATAAAAAAACGAGAAAATTTTATTCAAATGATTAAAGATGCTAAAGATAATAAATTTGATTTAATATTAACTAAAGAAATATCCAGATTTTCAAGAAATACAATCGATAGTATTAAATATACCCAAGATTTATTACAATATGGTGTTGGGGTTTATTTTTTAAATGACAATATTAATACTATTCTTCCTGATAGTGAATTAAGGTTAACTATAATGGCTAGTGTTGCCCAAGATGAAGTTAGAAAGTTATCGGAAAGGGTTTCTTTTGGAATGAAGAGATCGATTGAAAATGGTGTTGTTTTAGGATGTTCTAATATCTATGGTTATACTAAATCAAAAGGTAAGTTAATAATTGATGAAAATCAAGCTGAAATGATTAGATTTATCTATGATAATTATGCGAATACTTCAATTTCTTTATCATCTTTATCAAAGCTATTGTTTAAAAAAAATTACTTAAATACTAAAGGAAATAAAATTGATATAATGGTGATTCAAAGGATAATTGCAAATCCTAAATACAAAGGTTACTACTGTGGACATAAGACTAAAATAGTTGATTATAGAACTAAATTAAAACAAAAATTAAATCAATCAGATTGGAAAGTATATAAAGATTTTGAAAATGTGCCACCTTTAGTAAGTGAGGAATTATGGGAGCGTGCTAATGAAAAGTTAAAAAAAATTAAAGCTTCTTTTAGAAACCGCAATCAAGATACTAAGGTATTTCAGAATAGATATACTTACAGTGGTAAAATATTTTGCAAGACCCATGATTCCTCTTACCATCGTAGTAGTTCAGGTGCTAGATTAAAAAATCCGGCTTGGGAATGTTCAATTTACCGTAAAAAAGGTATTAAAGGATGTTCTAATTCAAAGTTGTTTGAGTATCAATTAGATAAATTTTTTAACGATTTAATTAATATTGATAATGAAATAATCTCTAATTTATTAGATTATTATAAACTATATTTAGATAAAAATGATTTAAATATTTCTAAAAAAATAAGTAATTTAGATATGAAAAAAAATAAGTTATTAGATCTATATATTGAATCTAAAATATCAAAAAAAGATTTTTTAATAAAAAAAGAAGAGTTAGAACTTGAAGTTAAAGAAAATATTAATAAAGAAAAATCAATTAATAAATTAGATATAATTAAAAGTGAATTAATTAAAAGTAGTCATTCATGCTTTAATGAAATATTTAATTCTTTAATAGATAAAATAATAGTTGAGCGTGAAGATTCTAAAGCTAAATTAGAGATTAAATTTAAATCAAATAAAGTTATATATGCTATAAGTGATAAAAAGGGTCATAACTTTCATTTAACTGATTACTATACAACAAATAACAGCAGTAAGTGCAGCAATTAATGGTGGTGTCTTATATCAACCATATATAGTTAAAAGTTTAAATGAACCAGAAACTAATAGTGTGATTTTAGAAAATAGTCCTAAAGTAGTTAGAAAGGTTATTAGTGAAGATACTAGTTTAAAAGTAAGAGATGCCTTAGAAAAAGTTGTTTCATATGGGACTGGAAGAAATGCGTTTATCGATGGATATAGAGTAGGCGGTAAGACAGGTACTGCTCAAAAGGTTTTAAATGGTAGATATATGGTAGGAAACTATATTACTTCTTTTATTGGTTTCTTACCAGCAGATAATCCTGAAGTTGTTGTTTATATCGCTATTGATAATGCTAAAGGTGTTACACAATATGGAGGAACAATAGCAGCGCCTATTGCCCGTCAAATATTACTAGATAGTATAAATGCTTTAGAAATAGAAAGAAGAAAAGATGGTCTTGAAAAAAAATATAATTATTTTGACCGTAAATATGCTGTTATTCCTAATGTTGTTGGATTAAAACCTAAAGAGGCAGTAAAAGAATTAAAAAAATTTAAAGTTGAGTTTTCTGGTAAGGGTGAGAAAGTAATCCATCAATCACCAACACCTGGTTTAAATATCTATGAAGGTGAAATTGTCAGATTAATGCTCAACTAATTGTAAATAAGCAAGACTTAATTTGTCTTGCTTTTGTTTACAAATGGTAATATATTAGATATAATTAAGAAGGTAGGTGAAGATATGTTTAGGAAAACATACATAGAGATCGATTTAGATGTTATTAAAGACAATGTTTCTAATATCATTAACAAATACAATGATTATGATTATTATTTTGGTGTTGTTAAAGGTAATGCTTATGGACATGGTATAGAAGTAATAGGACCTATGATTGAATCTGGTATTAATTATTTAGCAGTTTCTAATTTAGATGAGGCAATCGAAGTTAGAAATAGTTATCAAAATATCCCGATTCTTTGTTTAGAACCAATTGATTTAGAGTATATAGATGAATGTATTTTAAATAACATTGCAATAACTATTAGTAGTTATCAATATTTTAAAGAATTAAAAAAATTAGATAAAAAAGGATTAAAGGTTCATTTAAAGATAGATACTGGTATGAATCGTATAGGAATTGATGACTCTAAAAAAATTGAAGAGATTTATTATAATTTAATTGATAATAAAAAAATTGAGTTAGAAGGAATTTTCTCTCATTTTGCGACCCCAGGACTATATGACGTTAGATGGAATGAACAAGTTGATAAATTTAGAAAATTAACTCAAAACATCGATTTAAATAAGGTTCCAATTGTTCATATGGGTAGTAGTAATTCGATTGTAATACATCCTAAAATAGACTTTTGTAATGGTGTTAGATTGGGAATTTTAATGTATGGAGTTTCACCTCGTAAGTTAAATTTTAAAGGTTTTAAAGGATATCTTAGAAAATTAAAATATACTCATTTATGGAAGAAAAATAACATTCAAATTGCACCTGATTTTGATATAGATGTCAAAGATGCATTTTCTTATATAACTGAGGTTATGGAAATAAAAAATATTAAAAAAGGGAGTTTTATTGGATATGGTAATAACTATCAAGCAGAAGAAGATATGTTAATAGCGGTTTTACCAGTTGGTTATGCTGATGGTATAAATCTTAATAATACTTTGAGAATGGTGGTTATAAACGATAAAAAATATCAAATTGTCGGTGATGTTAGTATGGGTATGATAACGGTTAAAATCGACGAAGATGTACATTTAAAGGACAAGGTATATTTAATAGGCAATGGTATTAGAATAAGGGATGTCGCTAGTTATATAAAGTGTACTCCACATTATGTTGTTACTAGTATTCCATCATCAGTACCAAGGATATATAGAAAGAGGTAAGTATGGATTTTGAAATAGTTTTAATAGGAACGGATATTAATAGTTATTATATGGCTAGAAATACACATGAAGCTTATAATAAAAAAGCTTATGTAATTGGTAAGGAACCGATGAAGTTTACTAGTTATAGTAAGATAATTAATCTACAAATAGAACCAAGATTACATGAAAAAGAAGTGTTTATTCGTGTGTTAGAAGATTTTGCACTAAAACATCAAGATAAAAAATTAATTTTGATTCCTACTAATGATAATTATGTTAGATTAATAATTGAAAATAAAGAATTTTTCAAAAAATATTATTTATTTAATGATATAAGTGAAGAGTTAATGAATAGTTTATTAGTTAAAGATAAATTTTATGAAGTGTATGAAGACTCTTCAATTGATTTACCAGAAACTTATATATACAATATCAATGATGAGTTAGATTTAAAACGTGTTTCAAAGTTAGGACTTCCAATTATAGTGAAACCTGGTGATGGAGTTAGTTATCATCATCATGAGTTTGAAAATCAAGCTAAGGTTTATAAATTAAAAAGTGTCGAAGAATTGATATCAGTTGTTAAACAAATAAAAGATTCTAAATATAACGGTACTTTGATTTTACAAAAATTTATATCTGGGGATGATAGTTATTTATGTGATGTTATATTTTATTGTGACCATACAAGAAAATGTAAGTTGATGACTTTTGCCCAAATAGGATTACAAGAGCGCACTATAACAGGTGTAGGTAATTGTACTGTTTTAGTTAATGGCTATTGTAATTTAGGTCCTTATGGTAAAACAGTAGAACAGTTAAGAGAATTTATAGATACACTAGATTATCAAGGTTTTGCAGAGATTGACTTAAAATATGATGAAGACGATCAAAAGTTTAAGGTTTTAGAAATTAATCCACGCCAAGCTAGATCAAGTTATTATTTGACACCTTGTGGTTATAATATTGTAAAGTATATTGTAAATGATTTGTTGTATAAAAAAGAGTTAGAATTTGAATTTATTGATCAAGAGGTATGTTTATCTTTTGTACCTAAGAAAGTAATCGATGATTATGTTTTAAATCGTGGCCTTAAAGATAAAATAAATGAGTTAATAAAACAAAAAAGATTTTATGATCCACTTGATTATTCAAAAGATAATTTGTTAAAAAGGAAGCTTTGGCTTTCTTTAAGAAAGTTAAATTATATTAAAAAGTATAAAGAAAATAATTGGTAGAGGTGAATTATGAATCAAAAAAAAGAACTTCTAAAGAATACCTTTATGATTGCTTTTGGAAAAAGTAGTACTCAAGTAATCAGTTTTCTTTTATTACCATTATATACATCGATTTTATCGACATCGGAATATGGAGATTATGATTTACTTAATACTTTATCAATTTTCATTATCCCTTTTATAACTTTATTGATTGAAGAAGCAATGTTTAGATTTTTAATCGATGCTAAAAATGATGAAGAAAAAAGTGAAGTTATTAGTCACGCGGTGATTGTGACTTTAACTAATATGGTTATAGGTGCAGGGGTTATATATCTATGTGGTACTATTTTTAATTATCCATATACCGTTTATTTAATTTTTTTTGTTTTAGCGAGTATATTAAGTACTTTAGCAGGGTCTTGTTCAAGAGGACAGGGAGATTATAAACTGTATTCAATATTTGCGTCTTTATCTAGTTTATTTACAGTAATATTGAATGTTGTTTTTATTGCAATTTTAAAATGGGGAGTAGTTAGTTTATTTTTAGCATATATAATAGCGAATGCATCTGTATCTATTTGGCTTTTATTAAAGATGAATGTTCATAAATTGCTTTCTTTTAAAAAGATAAATAAGAGCAAATTAAAAGAGATGTTAAAGTACTCAATTCCATTAGTACCCAATAGTGTCTCTTGGATTATTATTAATTTATCAGATAGGTTAATTATTGTAACTTTTATTAATACAGCTGCTAATGGTATATATGCGATTTCTAATAAGTTTTCTACTATTATAAATACTTTTTATTCGTTTTTTTATATGGCTTGGAAGGAATCTGCTTCTAAGGTTTTTGATAAGGAAGATAAGGATAAATTTTATAATAATATTTATATTAATTTAAAACATTTGTTGATGGCTGTAAGTATCGGTATGTTAGCATATTTACCTTTTGTGTTTCCTGTTTTAGTTAATAAGGAATACTACGATGCTTATCAATATATTCCAATCTTAATTTTAGCAGTTTATTTTAATAATATTTCTAGTTATTGTGGTGGCATTTTTGCAGCCTATAAGGATACTAATACGATGGGATTAAGTACTCTTATAGCAGCTATTATCAATATATTAGTCAATATTTCATTAGTTAAACATATTGGTTTATATGCAGCGGTTATTTCTACTTTATTGGCTACTTATGCTGTATATCTTTACCGCATTAAAAAGATGAAAAAATTTTTAATTTTAGATAAAGATAAGTATGGTTTAATAAGTGGTTTAATATTTGGATTTTTACTACTTACTTATTACTCTGATAATTTAATAATGTATATAGTTGGGGTACTAGTTGGAACTATATATCCATTTTATTTAAACCTCAATATTGTTAAAGCAATATTAAATAAGGTGTTTAAAAAAAGGGTTAGTCAATAATTAATTAAATATTTAATTATGTTAAAATTATAAAATAGGAGTGATAGTTTGAAAAGACGAGGATTTACTTTAATGGAATTACTAGCAGTTATTGTTATTTTAGCAATTATTGCTTTAATAGCAGTACCGATTGTTCTTGATTATATTAATGAAGCTAAGATAAAGACTTATGTTAGTAATGAAAACTCTGTTAAAGAAGCCGCTAAATTATATTTAACGAGAAATTTAGATGAACTTCCAAAAAATATAGGCGATATTTATGAACTAAGTATTAAAGACTTATATGAAGGTAATTATTTGGAACAAATAAACGATCCTGAAAGAAGTTCAATTAAATGTAATGGTTATGTTATAGTAACTAAGTTAGGATCTAATTCATTTGATTATAGCCCACATTTAAAATGTGGCGATATGAATTATGTTAACAATTCTTTAGAAGATGGGATAGTTGCCCATTATAAATTTGATGATTTTCAAGAACCAACTGTTAATTTAGTTGTAAGTCCTGAATTTTCTAATGGTTCTTTAGGACTAAAATGGGGTAGTTGGGAAAATTCTGTTTTAACGTTTGAAAGATTAAGTTTATTAGGACAAGAAACTAATGTCACTAATATGACAAAAAGAACAGCTGGTACTACTAATGCTATTCATCAAGCGATTCCTAATTTAACGATTGATTCACCTTATACATTATCTTTTTATGCAAGAATAAATCCTAATTCATTAAGTGATTCTGGAAAAATAAAGGCCTACATTAATGGTTATGTCGATTATTCAATTACTAAAGAGTGGACAAGGATAAGTTTGACTCAAATTGCTAAAGCTACTTCACAAACTATTCATATTACTCAGTTTAGTCCTGAATATGATGTTCAAATTGCCTATGTTAGTTTAGAAAATAAAGAGTATTCAACTGACTTTGTAAATGGTACTAGAACAGCAAAAATTAAGGATTATTCTGGCCATGGATACGATAGTGGTTTAGATCCTTTAACATCTCCTAAGTGGGTTAATAATGGTAATAAGAATACAGGTGCTTATAAGTTTAGCAAAAATAATGAGGTTATTACTGCTTATGATGTTTTAACTAATGTATTTAATAATCAATCTTATTCATGGGGTGCTTGGATAAATATCGATAATAGTTTTAGTAGCAATGGTCGAATTTTAATGAGTCAAAGTAATGCTTTAGAACTATCTATTAATTCATATCGAAAAATTTATATTAGTTATAAGGATCTAAATAAATGGAATAGTTTAACTGCGAGTCCAATACTTTCTAAGGATAATTGGTATCATATTTTTGTGACTTTTGAAGATAATACGATGAAGTTATATATTAATGGTAAATTAGAAGGTGAATTAATAAGTGATGATTTTATAAATCCAAGTGATAATATATATATCGGTAATTGGTCTTCTAATCAAGTTTTTAAAGGTATGATCGATGATGTTCGCATATATAATCGTGCTCTTGATAAATTAGAAGTTGAAAGAATATATTACACAACAAAATCGTAATTAAGATCTCTTAAGGAGATTTTTTTTATTGTGTTCTTTTTTTAGGTGATTTTTCATATTTTTTTATGAGGATGATAATATGTTAATTATGACTAAATCTGTATTAGCGACTATGATCGGTTTTGTTTTAGCAGTAATGGTTGGACTTGTTTTAATACCTATTTTTAAGAAGAAAAATGCTCGTCAAAGGTTAAGTATTTATTTAGAAGAACAACATAAAACTAAAAACAATACACCAACAATGGGTGGATTAATTTTTATCATACCGACTTTATTTACGACCGTAATTTTATTTTTATTAAATAAAATAGATTTTAGTTACAGTTTATTAATAGTTATTTTTGTATTTGTTAGTTATTCTATAATCGGATTTATTGATGATTATTTAATTTTAAAAAGAAAGAACAATAAAGGTTTAAGTGAAAATTCTAAGTTGTTATTACAATTTATAATAGCGCTTGTCTTTTTTGCATTATTTATGCTTGAAAATGAGCCATTATTGTGGGTTCATTCTTTAAATATAAAGTATGATATTGGTTGGTTATATGGAATTTTTATATTGTTGGTATTAGTTGCAAGTTCTAATGCGGTTAATATTACTGATGGGCTAGATGGATTAGCAGGGGGACTTTCGGTGATTGCTTTTTTTACTTTTGGTTTAATATCATGGAATAGTGGTTGGTTAGCAGGATACCAGGATATTGCTTTATTTTGTTTTATTTTAGTAGGTTCTTTATTAGGATTTTTAGTTTTTAATGTCTATCCGGCTAAGATATTTATGGGGGATACTGGATCTTTAAGCTTAGGGGCTTTATTAGGTACTGTTGCTATATTAACAAGGCATGAATTATTGCTAATATTAATAGGTATTGTTTTTGTTATTGAAACTTTGTCTTGTATTTTACAAAGGTACTATTATAAATTAACTAAGAGAAGACTTTTTCCAATGGCACCATTACATCATAGTTTTGAAAAAAAAGGTTTTAAGGAATCTGATATTGTTAAAATATTTTGGATAGTTGGTTTATTAGCGTCTATGATTGCTATTACTTTTGGAGTTTGGATATGAAAAAAAATAGTGTTGAATTATTATTAGTAATATCGGTTGTTGCTTTAACTATCATTGGTCTTATAATGATCTATTCATCTTCTAATGTATGGGCTTTATATAAGTTCAATGATTCTTTTAAGTATTTAAAAAATCAAGGTTTATTTTTTATTTTGAGTCTTTTTTTAATGTACTTAGTAAGTAAGATAGATTATTATAATTATTTAAAAAATTCAAATAAAATATTTTTTGTTATTTTAATATTACTTATATTAGTAATAATACCTGGTATTGGAACTATGAGAAATGGGAGTCGCAGCTGGTTTGGAATTGGTTCATTTGGAATTCAACCTAGTGAATTTGCAAAATTAGGGCTCATAATATTTTCATCTAAATATTTATCAAAAAACAGGAAAAGTTTTATTCCTGTTTTAGTAATAGCAATTATTTTTTTTGGACTTATTATGTTACAACCTGATTTTGGAACTGGTATTGTTTTAATGATGATTATTGTGGCTTTATTATTTGTATCAGGTGTTGATGTTAATTTTTTTGTAAGAATCGGTTTCTTAGGATTAATAGGTATAACGGGTCTTATTTTAGTAGCACCTTATAGATTACAAAGGATTTCTTCTTTTATTAATCCTTGGAATGATCCTTTAGGAAGTGGATTTCAAATAATTCAATCTTTATATGCGATAGGTCCTGGAGGATTGTTTGGTTTTGGATTAGGAAATTCAAGACAAAAGCACTTTTATTTACCAGAACCTCAAACGGATTTTATATTTTCAATTATATGTGAAGAATTAGGGTTTTTTGGTGTCTTATTAGTGGTTTTTCTTTTTATTCTCATAATTTCCACTGGTTTTAAGATAGCCTCTAAATGTGAGGATTTATTTGGCAAATTTTTAGCCTTTGGAATTACTTTTTGGATAGCGTTTCAAACTGTTCTTAATTTAATGGTGGTAGTTGGATTGATACCAGTAACAGGAGTTACATTGCCTTTTCTTTCTTATGGAGGATCTTCTTTACTTATTTTATATATTGCAATTGGTATTGTTTTAAATATAAGTAGATATCAAAGGTAGATTATTGTTAGTTTAATATGTTATAATTTAATAAAAATAGGTGATTGTATGAGAGTAAAAGATGGTATCATTGGTTTTGCAGTTGGAGATGCTATGGGTGTTCCGACTGAGTTTCATAAAAGAGAAGACCTTTTAAAAAAACCTGTTACAAAAATGATAGAAAATAGGTTTGAAGGATTACCTAAAGGATCTTGGTCTGATGATACTTCTATGGTTGTAGCAACAATATATGCTTTAATGGAAAATGGCTTAAATTATAATAAGATTGCTGATAATTTTATAAAGTGGGTTAATGGTGATGATTTTTGTTCTTATAACAAATGTTTTGGTATTGGAAGAACTACTTTAAAGGCTTTGGCAATGTATAATAGAGGGATGTTTAAAGCAGAAGAATGTGGTGGAAAAGCATTTGAGGATAATGGTAATGGTTCTTTAATGCGTATTCTTCCAATTGGTTATTATTGCCATTATAATAGAATTAATGAATCTGAAACAATTGATATTGTATCTAAGGTATCTTCTATTACACATGGTAATGAAATTAGTATTTTGGGCTGTTATTTGTATGTTAAATATTTGTCTTACATATTAGATAAGGACTCTAAAGAAGAAGCATATAAAAAATTAAAATTATTAGATTTATCTTATTTTAGTGATGATTCTATTATAAGATATAAAAGAATATTAAAAGAAGATATAAGTGATTTATATTTGGATGATATTAAATCATCTGGGTATGTAGTCGATACTTTAGAGGCTAGTCTTTGGTGCTTTTTAAAGTCTGATAATTTTAGAGATTGTATAGTGGCTGCTATAAATCTTGGTGAAGATACTGATACCATAGCAGGTATAGCGGGTGGTCTTGCCGGCATTTACTATGGATATGAAACAATCCCTTTGAATTGGTTAAGGGATTTAGTAAAACTAGATTATTTAGTTTTAACTTCTAATAAATTTGAGGATTTTTTGAAAGTAGAGGATGTTTAATATGGAAAAAAGAGATTTGTATAATTTTAATAAAGAGTTAATAGGAAAAACAATTTATAAAAAAGAGGATGTACCTGAAGGTTGTTATATTTTAGTGGTTTTATCATTTATTCAAAATAGTAGAAAAGAGTTCTTAATTCAAAAGACAAGTATATCAAAAGGTTTGGAATGGGCTTTTACAGGAGGGCATCCAAAAGAGGGAGAGTCTTCTTTAATGGGAATATATACTGAAATAGAAGAAGAGTTAGGAATTAAGGTAAAAAATGCTATATGGTTTAAAGAGGTTAAAGGAAAGGACCGAATCTGTGATTTATATTATGTAAATGAAGATATTAGTTTAGATGATATTGTTATGCAAGAAGAGGAAGTTTCAGATGTTTGTTATGCCACAATTGAAGAGATTCATGATTTATATAATTCTGGTTTATTTAAAAAAGGACATTATATGTTATTTAAAGATTGTTTAGAGTATTTAAATAATCAAGGTGATCTATGAATCAAGATAATTTAAAGAAAATCGAACAAAAAATTCAACTTTGTAATGAATGTAAGGATTTATTAAAATTAAGTTGTGATACTATATCTTTTGGACAAAATACAGATATTTTATTTGTAGGTGAATCACCTGCAAAAAACGGTTGGATATTAACTGGTAGAGCTTTTTATGACTCGAATGGTAAGTTATTACCTACTGGTAGGGTATTAAATAAATTATTAGAGATAATTGATTTATCAATTGACGATATTACTTTTACAGAGGCCTGTAAATGTCATATACCTGATAGAAAAGATTTAAAAAAGTCTTCTTTAAATTGTTTAAAGTATTTAGAAGAACAGATTAAAGAATTAAATTGTAAGGTTGTTATTCCGTTAGGAGCGTATCCTACTAAAATATTAATTGATAAAAAATTCAAAAATTTTAAAGAAGTTGCTGGGGATGTTTTTAGTAAAGAAATAGGTGATAAAGAGGTGTTAATTATCCCGATTTATCATCCTTCACCGATAAATCCAAATGGTTATAAATTAAATGTGCCAATATTTGAAAAAATTAAGAAATTGAATTAAAATATATCTAATTGTAAAAATAATAGATTGTATTTTTTATTTATATTTGCTATTATTGATATAACGTAGAAAGGATTATAACATGAAAAAAATAGGTATTATTACATTTCACTGTGCAGATAATTTAGGAGCAGTACTTCAAGTTTACGCTCTTCAAAAAAAAATAAATAAACTTGGTTTAGAATCAGAGGTAATCGATTTTAAACCACTTGAATTACTTTATCCTTATGGATTAAAGAATTTGAAAGATGTTAAAAAGAGAGGTTTTATAAAAACTATTAAAAGTATAGTTGTATTAATAATTAGAAGAAAAGTTAAAAATAAAAGGGATGTATTTAAAAAATTTAGAGAAAAGTATTTAGTTATTTCTAAACAAACATATTATGAATCTGAGGATTTGAATGCTAATCCTCCTCAATATGATTACTATATAACTGGAAGTGACCAAGTGTGGAATCCAGATTTTTTCGAGAAAATTGGAAAATCTTATTTTTTAGATTTTGCATCTCCTTCTTCAACAAAAATATCATATGCTGCTAGTATTACTAAGAAAATGGATGATAGTTTTAATGATGTGTTTAAAAAAAATATAGACAGATTTGATTTTATTTCCATAAGAGAAAGTGAACATGTTAGGTTTTTAAAAAATTTAACTGAAAAACCAATAACTGTTGCACTAGACCCAACTCTATTATTGGACAAAGAAGATTATAATGTATTGTTAAGCAAATCAAAGATAAAGGAAAAATATATTTTGGTATATGATTTGGAATATAATGAAGAGTTAGTAAAATTAGCTAATAAGATATCAGAAGAAAAAGGTTATAAGATTGTTAGTTATTCTGATCATAAAAACTATGAAAATAGAATTAAAACATTTAGATACGAAGGTCCAAGTGAATTCATTAGTTATTTAGAAAATGCAGAGTTTGTTTTAACAACTTCATTTCATGGAGTAGCCTTTTCTGTCATTTTTAAAAAGCCTTTTTATACAATCCCTCATAAAACTAGAGGAACAAGAATGATTGATCTTTTAAATTCAATTGGTTTAGAGGATAGAATCGTATATAACTTTGATGATTTAGAAAGTATTAATTATGAACTTGATTATAGTAAACCTTTTGAATTACTTAATAAAAGAAGAGAAGAATCTTCTAACTTTTTAATTACTGCTTTGGATGAAAAAAAGTAATAAAAAAATATTAGAAAGTGTGTTATAAGTGGATAGAACAAAAAAATTCTTTTACAATTCAATATCGGCAATATTCTATCAAATAATTTTAATGATTGTTGGAATTATTATTCCAAGGATTATGCTAAAATATTATGGCTCTGAAATTAACGGTTTGGTGTCATCTATTACTCAATTTGTATCATATTTTTATTTGGTTGAAGCAGGATTATCAGCAGCAGCAGTTTATGCATTATATAAACCTTTGGCTGATAAAGATAACAATTCTATTAATGCTGTTGTTTCTGCTGCAAGAAAATTTTATATTCAAACAGGTTATGTTTTTACCTTATTGGTTTTAGTATTTGCAATTTTTTACTCTTTTTATATAAAAACACCTTTTTTATCTCCAATAAATATTGGATTTTTAGTAATAATTTTAGGTGCTAATGGTGTAATAGATTTTTTTGCATTATCTAAATATCGTGTTTTATTAACAGCTGATCAAAAAAATTATATTATTTCCTTATCTTCAGTGGTGTATTTGCTTTTAAATACGTTTATTATAATTATTTTAGGAACAGAACAAGTAAATATTGTGCTTCTAAAACTAGTAGCGATTTTACCTATATTTTTAAAGTCATTTATGATAATGATATATGCAAAGCATAATTATAAATATTTAGATCATAAAGTAGCGCCTAATACAAAAGCATTAGATAAAAGATGGGATGCTCTATATTTACAAATTTTAGGTGTAATACAATCGGGTGCACCAATTATAATTTTAACTTTTGTCACTAAAGATTTAAAATTAATTAGTTTGTATTCTATTTATAATATTGTTCTTGCAGGAGTTAATGGAATTTTAAATATATTTCAAAGCGGATTACCGGCTTCATTTGGAGAAATAATCGCGAAGGGTGAAAAGAAAACTCTTCAAAGATCATATAATGAGTTTGAATTTTTCTACTATTCATTAATAACGGTTATTTATTCAATAACGTTTGTTATGATTATGCCGTTTATTAAGATATATACAAGTGGTATAACTGATTTTAATTATAATATGCCAATTGTAGGTTTCTTATTTGTATTGAATGGGTTATTATATAATTTAAAAACACCACAAGGTATGTTAGTAATATCTGCTGGTATGTATAAAGAAACTCGGGTTCAATCGACAATGCAAGGAATACTTATTGTACTTTTTGGATTAATTTTAACACCTTTTATTGGTATATATGGTGTATTAATAGGCGCTATTATTTCTAATCTTTATAGAGATATTGATTTATTATTCTTTGTGCCTAAAAAAATAACAGGATTGACTATTATTAATACTTTAAAAAGAATGTTGAGGGTTTTTATTACTAGTCTTATTATTTGTTTACCTTTTCTATATATTAATATTGATCCATCAGGATATATTGAATGGATTTTATATGCCTCAGTAATTGGTGTTTATTCTGTTATTGTTATGTTAATCATTAGTTTCATTTTTGATAGAAAAGCTTTAATGGATATTATTAAAAGGATTATAAGGATGGTGAAGAGATGATTTCTGTATTTGATAGAAAAGAAGAATGTTGTGGATGTACTGCTTGTATGAATATTTGTCCGACTAAGGCAATAAAGATGGTTGAGGATGAAGAGGGTTTTTTATATCCAAAAATTGATCAAGCGTTATGTATTAATTGTGGTAAATGTAGAAAGGTTTGTCCTTTTCAAAATGAAATAAATATAAGTAATAAACTTTCTAAGCCAACAGTTTATGCAGTTAAACACAATAAAGAAAGTGTTAGAATGAAAAGTTCTTCCGGAGGTGTTTTTACTGCAATTTCAGATTATGTTTTAAATAATGGTGGCGTTGTTTATGGAGCAGCATTTGATGAAAATTTTAATGTTATTCATAAAAAAGCTGAAACTTCTGAAGAATGTAATAAGTTTAGAGGGTCAAAATATGTTCAAAGTGATTTGTCAAATGTATATAAGCAAATAAAAGACTTATTAAAAAGCGACCGTCAAGTACTTTTTTCTGGAACCCCATGTCAAACTGCTGGGTTAAAAAGTTTTTTAACAAATAGTCGTACTAATACTGATAATTTAATAATAAACGATATTGTTTGCCATGGAACACCAAGTCCTAAAATATGGTTAGATTATATTGATTTTATTGAAAAAGGTAATAAACTTAAATCCTATAGTTTTAGATTTAAAGAAAGAGGATGGCATGGATATAATATAATGGCCGAATATAAAAACGGAAAAAGAAAAATTAATACTAAAGAATTAAAAATTTTTACGAATTTATTTAGTTCTGATTTATTATTAAGACCTTCATGTCATAATTGTAAATTTGCTAATATAGATAGGAAATCTGATATTACTATTGGTGATTTTTGGGGAATAGAAAAAACTATGCCGGGAATTGATGATAACAAAGGAATTTCGCTTGCTTTAGTTAATACAGTAAAAGGTGAGCAAGTTTTCGAAAAAATTAAAGAAAATATTGATTTTTGGGAAAATAAGATAGAAGATTCTTTGCAACCTAATTTAATATCGCCAACTAAAAAGCCCTTAAAAAGAGAAGTTTTTTGGGAATACTATTATAAAAATGGATTTTTATTTATAGCAAAAAAATATGGTGGATATAATTTTAAATCTTATATGAAAAGCAAGATAAGATATGTGTTACAAAAAACCGGTACTTTCAATTTGATAAAATCTATTTTAGGGAAAAAAAAGGTTTAATTATCTAGATTTATTGTTTAATTAAATGGTTACAAATCAAACTTTTTAATGTTTGAAAATTTGATCAACATATATTTAATTTTAATGAATATATTATTTCAGGAAGTGTTTATTTAAAAGCTTTTGTCTTTAATAAAAACTTCTTTTTATTTTAAAAACAAAAAAGATTGTATTTTTTATTTAAATTTGCTATTATTGTTATAACATAGGAGGTGATTTAAGTTGAAAAAATGGAAACAATTAATTCTTGTTGGTTTATTAATGATTCAAACATTTAGTTTTATTCCCTTATCAACTTCTGCATTATCAAAAAGTGAGTTGCTTGAAGATTATGTAGAGATACGTGATAAAGCAGATCTTACAATGGATAACATTTTAAATTTCTTAACGACTTATGATGATGAATTAAGTGACGTTATTACGATAGAGTTAGCAGGTCATTTAATTGATGATTTTGTTGCTAGAGATGTAGCGGCATTTATTGATCACGTTATATCTGTTTTTGAAGTAGACTCACAATTGGCAATTGATTTAAATGCTTTAAAACCAGAAGCGGTTGTTTTAAAAGACGATATTATACAATATAAAGAGGATGCTTTGGAGTTTATTAACAGTGATGAAAATATAACTGCTAGTGATTTAACTAGTACTGTAGAAGACTCTATTGACAGTGGTTTAAAAGCACTTCAAATTATTGATAAGTTAGTAGAAATATTCAATAATAGTACTTTGGGTGATGTTGATATTGAAGCAATTATTAATTCAGAGTTTGAGGAAGTAATAACAAAGATTCGCAATAATATGAATACAATTATTGCTGAACAAGAGATCTCACTTATCAATCATTTAGATTCTATTAGAGATGATCTTATTTTAAATGATGAACAAAAATTTGATAGGATAATAGATATTATTGTATTGTTAGAAGAAGTTGAAGCAAGGATGCATAATACTTTTATTAGAATGGATGCAGTTGTATCTACAGACCTTGTAACAAATTATTTAACTAAGATAAGTGCATTTTCTTCTAGAGAAATGAATAATATTATTATACTAGTTAAGAAATATTTAATTGATGAAATGACGGTTTCAATGCTTGATGAAAATTATGGTTCATCTGAGTATGTTAATAATATTATAGTTCCAGTTTATGGTGTTGTAGTTGATCCTAATCCAGTTATAAGGTTACAACCTTCACACCTTTATTTAATTGGCCAAAGACCTATCAGTGATTTAAATGATGTAGAAGATAATCTATATACTAATAGTGGTAGTATGAGATATTCTGATTTGATATCAGGTAGGGTTGGAACTGGTTCTATGATGCATGTTAATAATGGAAATGAAGATGTTTTATCTTATACGTTTATTATTAAAGGTGACTTATTAGGCCGTGCATTATCAGATATAACAGATATTTTCAGATTGATTGATGGTGTATTAGGAACTAATAATTTAACGGGAATTTATCAAACAGCTGGAGATATGAACGATGATTTAAATAATGATATATCCGATGTATTCCAATTAATTGATCAAGTATTAGGAAGATAGGAGGTAGAAAAGTGAAAAATATTTTAAAATCTGTAGTCATTATGGGGGCTTTTTTTATAGGGATGTGGCAAGTTAATGCTGCTAGTGCTGGTTTAACTACTAGTAAAACCAGTGTTTTAACTTCACAAACTACTAAAGTAAGCTTAATTATAAATGCTGATGCTAGGGTACGTGGTGGTCAGTTTAATTTAGGATTAAATAACAGTAATTTTGAAATTGTTAGTGTAGTAGGTGCTAGTGGTTTAAATATTAGTAAAAATGGTAATTTATATTTATCTTTACTTATGGAAGCAGATTATTCTATTCCATCTGGAAGTGCTATAGCAGTTGTTACATTAAGAGCTAAGTCTTCTACGGTAGGAGCTACTTCTGTATTAACAGCAAGTAATATAGGGGTTACTTTAGCAGGTAGTTATGAAACTGTGCCAGTACCTTCTAAGTCTTTAACGCTTAGAATAGCAACACCACCAAAAGCAGATCCTGTTGTTCCAAAGTCAACTGATAATAGTTTAAAGGAATTAACGACTAGTATTGCAGGTTTAGAGTTTAATCCAAATACACTTGTTTATAACGCAACTGTAGATAGTAGTGTTAAAAGTGTTAATATAACGGCTTTGGCAAACGATTCTAAAGCTACTGTAGAAATAACAGGTAATAATGATTTAAAGTTAGGAAAGAATGTTATTTTGGTAAAAGTAACAGCTGAAGATGAAAGTGTTAAAACTTATACGATAAATGTTACTAAATCAGGATCTAATAATAATTTCTTGTTAAGTTTAAAAGTAGAAGGTTATGATATAAATCCTGTATTTAATAAAGATACAAAAAGATATGATGTAAAAATAGATTCAGTAGAAATAGATAAATTAGATATTGAAGCTATAGCAGAGGATTTAAAATCAACTGTTAAGATTATAGGTAATGAAGGTTTAATAGAAGGTAGAAACATTATTAAGATAATTGTTACTTCTGAGACTGGAGAAGAAAATACTTATAATTTAGTTGTTAATTTAGGATCTGAGTTAGAAAATGCTAAAGATACTAATAATAATTTACTAATTATCAGTAATTTAATAATAATTGCCATTGCAGGAATTGTAATTACAGTAATATTAGTAAAGAAAAAGAAAAATGAGAAAGACTTGTAAAACAAGTCTTTTTTTATTGTAATTTAATACTTATTTTAAAGTAATGTAACCAAATTGTTGCATTAAATATCAATAAATTGTATAATATAAATGGTAAAAAATGGTAATGGGTAGATTTATATTAAAAAAGTTGTTATAATTATTATTAGAAAATTGTAGAAGTATTTAACAATTGACTAAAACTTAAAAATGATTAATAATAACTTGTTAATTAATGAGGAGATAAGTATGGACGATTGTACTAAATATTATGTTGATGAAAATAAGAATGTAAAAAGAAGGAGTTTCATAGAAGAAATTAATATGAAACTTTTCGCGGGTTTTAAAATTTTGTTTAATCTATTTTTTAGTTGGTTTTTTCTTATTGTATTGTTTCCATTATTTTTAATTATTGGATTAGCAATAAAGATAGAGAGTAAAGGACCTGTGTTTTTTAAACAGACTAGAATTGGTAAACATGGTAAACCTTTTACCTTATATAAGTTTAGAACTATGGTAGCAGATAATGATGTTTATGATTTAAGTAAAAAAGATCAATTTACAAAAATAGGAAAAATATTAAGAAGGACTTCTTTAGATGAATTAGGACAATTATTAAATATAGCGATTTTAGAAATGGCTTTTATAGGACCTAGACCTTGGTTACCAGATTACTATGAAAGTATGAATGAAATACAAAAGCATAGATGTGATGTTAGACCTGGTATAACAGGGCTTGCACAATGTATGGGTAGAAACAATATCAGTATTTTTGAAAAAATTAATTATGATTTAAAATATGTTAAAAATTACTCATTATTCCAAGATATAAAAATAGTATTTTTAACTATTAGTTGTATGTTTACAGGTCATGGTGCAGATGCTGGTAAAGAAACAATTAATGAAGAGCTAAAGGCGTTGAGAGAGCAATAAAGAGGTAGATAAAATGGATGAATTAATAAGCATAATTATTCCTGTATATAATGCTGAAAGATTTTTAAATGAAACAATTGAATCCATCCAAAATCAAACATATAAGAATTTTGAAGTTATTTTTGTTGATGATTGTTCAACTGATAATAGTGTAAAAATTATTAAGAAAAATATGAAGGATGATAAAAGGATTAAATTGTTTAAAAATCCTGTTAATAGCGGACCTGCAATATCTAGAAACTTTGGAGTTCAAAAAGCTAAAGGTGAATATTTATGTTTTCTTGATGCAGATGATTTGTGGGACAACGATAAATTAGAAAAACAATTATTGTTTATGCAAAAGAATAATTGTGCCTTTTCTTATACATCCTATGAATTTGCAGATGAAAACGGTATTCCAAATGGAAAAAAAGTAATTGCTAAAGAAAAAATGACTTACAATCAAGCATTGAAAAAAACAATTATTTCGACTATTACTGTAATGTTTGATTTAAAAAAAATAGAAAAAGAATTGTTATTAATGCCAAATCTAATATATGTTGAAGATACTGCAACATGGTGGCAAATATTAAGAAATGGTTATGTTGCATATGGAATCCCAAATGTTTTTTCTTATTATAGAAGAATTAGTAATTCTCATTCCTCTAACAAAATTAGAACATTAAAAAAATTATGGCATTTATATCGCAGTGTTGAAAAGTTAAATATATTTTATGCTGGATATTGTTTTAGTTTAAAAAACATTAATGCTATTAGGAGAAGAATATAATGTCTGTCGAATTGTTGATATCCACAATGAATTTGAAAAATATAAAAGAACATAAAAATCTCATAAAAAAAATGAATATTACTGGTAATTCTACCACGATTAATCAAGTTACAGACCATAGCATTCAATTATTTGATGATTTAGGTAAAAATAGTGTTTTTTCTTTTTATGATAAAGGGTTAAGTAAAAGTAGAAATATAGCTATTGAAAAAAGTAAAAGTGATATTTGTATAATTGCCGATGATGATGTTGTTTATGTTGATGATTATGAAAAAATAGTTAAAAATTTTTTTAATTTGTATTCTGATGCTGACATTATTACATTTCAAGTAGAGGGCATAGGAAAAAAATTTAAAAGTTATTATAATAAAATTAGAAAACATAATTATATAACTACGATGAAAGTTGCTTCTGTTGAAATTGCTATTAAAAGAAATAGTGTTATAAAAAATGATATAAAATTTAATGAGAATTTTGGTTCAGGGGCAAAATACAAAATGGGTGAAGAAAACATATTTCTTACCCAATGTTTAAAAAAAGGATTAAAAATTATTTATGTTCCGGTTAAAATTGCAAATTTGTACATGGGAGATTCAACTTGGTTTAATGGTTATGATAAAGATTTTTTTATAAGCAAAGGAGCAGCTTTCACTGAAATATCTAAAAAATATTCAACGTTACTTATTATACAATTTGCAATAAGAAAGTATAAATTGTTTAAAGAGTATATGAAGATAAGTCAAGCTATAAAATATATGAAAACAGGAAAACAACAATATTTAAAAATGGTTAAATAATTTGAGGAGGCAGTACTGATGAAGGTTTCGATAATTACAATACATAGAGTATTAAACTATGGAACGGTATTACAATCTTTCGCTACACAAGAACTAATTAAAGAGTTGGGATGTGAGGTGGAAATAATAGATTATATTACCGAGGAAAGAAATTTTAAAAAAATATTTTTATGGTCTCCTAAATCGTTAAAAAATTTTAAATTACGAAAAGTAATATATGTTTTATCTAGATTTCCAGCTAATTTATTAAAACATCTTTCTTTTTCTCAATTTATTAATAAATATTATTTATTAACAAAAAGAAAATACTATACAATTAATGATTTGAAAAAAAACCCACCTTCTTCAGATATTTACTTAGTCGGAAGCGATCAAGTCTGGAATAGTAAATATAACGGAGGTGTAGATAGAGGTTTTTTCTTAGATTTTGGAGATGAAAATACCAAAAAAATATCTTATGCATCAAGTTTTGGCTCGAATGAATTACAAAAAAATGATTTTATAGAAATAAATAAGTTATTATCTAAATTTAATTTTATATCTGTTCGTGAAGATACAGGAGTAAAGATTCTAAATGATATGGGATATAGTGCAGAGTTGGTGCTTGACCCTACATTAATGTTAAATAAAGATAAATGGTTATCGTACATAAAAAGCAAAAAAATCAATAGAAGATATGTTTTATTATTTATTTTATATAATGAAGATAATGGTGCAACTCAATATGCAAGAAAAATAGCTGACAAATTAGGTCTTGAAGTTATCCAATTATATTGGAAACCAATTAAGAGACAAGGGGTAGATAGAATTGCTATTTACAAAAGTCCTTTTGAATTTTTGCGATATATAAGGGATGCAGAATATATAGTAACAAATTCTTTTCACGGCACAGCATTTGCCATAAATTTTAACAAACAATTTATTACTGTTGCTAGAAGTGAATTTAATACAAGATTAGAGAGTATTTTAAGACTATGTAAATTAGAAAATAGATATATAACTAAAAAAATTAATATTAAAGAAGTAATAAAAAAAATTAACTATACACTAGTTAACGAAATACTAGAAAAAGAACGTAATAAATCCTTATCTTATCTTGAAAAAGCAATATATAAAAGAGAGTAGGAATAAAATGAAAATACTTTTCTTAGGAGATTATAAAGCTAATACGGGACCTTCAAATGTAAATAAAAATTTAAAAGAATACTTACCAAAAAATGTGATTTATATCAATAGTTCAAAAAAAATTTTTAGAATCATTGAAATATTCATAAAAGCATTTTTATCAAATGTAATAATAATATCTGGACATTCGAAAAGTAATCGAATTTGCATAAATATATCAAAAATATTTGGAAGAAAAAAGAAAATATTAAATATTCAGCATGGCTCAGCATCATATGAAAATGAAACAAATAATTTAAATAACAAAAAAATGGTAATTGAAGAAAAATATCTTTTAGATAATGTAGATTTAATTTTATGTGTTTCAGAAAATTTTATGAAATGGTTTAAAAATTATAGTCCACAATATAGTCATAAAACTTCGTATTTAAACAATGGAGTTGATTGGGGAATACTTGATAAAGAAAAAAACAAAACAATAATTAATAAGGAACCAAATACTATAATAACTATGGGCGGCGGTAGACCACAAAAAAATAATGTAATGATATGTGAAGCAATAAAAATTTTAAATGAAGAAAAAAACAAAAAATATAAATTAATAGTATTAGGTAGAGACTATGAAGATACTGAAAAAATTAAATCATATAATTTTGTCGATTATGTTGGACAAGTTAAATACGAGGAAGCATGCTATTATTTAAAAAAATCTTCAATTTTTATTCAAAACAGTTCTCTTGAATCGTTTGGGTTAGCAACGATTGAGGCGCTATTGAGTGGGTGTAACATATTAGTTTCAAAAAATGTTGGAGCTATTAGTATTTTAACATTAATTGATGAAATTGACATTATCGGTGACTGTAATAACCCTAATGAAATTGCTAGTAAAATATTATATTTATCGAAAAATCCTAATAATAAAAGGATAATAAGAGATCTTGATAAAAACAAGACATCTTATAAATATGCAGCAAATAGATTAATGGAAATAGTAAGAGAATTAGTGATAAAGGAGTAAATTTAATGAATAATGTAATTCAAAAGATTAAAATAGATAATTCAAGTTCACAGAAAAAACAAAAAAACATTACACCGCGAGGGAAAAAAAACAAATTTAATCAAATAATATATATTGTAATGTTAATATTGTTTTTTTTAAACTGGTCAACTCCATCAATTCATATCAAAATTAGGGAGATACTTCCAGTGTTTACTGCTTTATTATTATTATTTTTAGTATTAATAAATATTAATGAAATATATAAAGATAATAAACAACTTTTTATTTTTATATTTATTATAATTTTAACATTAATAGGTATGGTGGTGAATAATTCTAATTTAGGTGTCTTTTTTGTAATATTTAATTTTTCATTAATGCTACTAGTTAGTAGTAAAGTTGAATTTACTGATAGGTTTATAATTATTTTATCGTGTTTGTTCCTGCTCTTTTTTTTCTATTGGATAACCTTGTGTCCTGAAGGATTTAATACAAATAGTATTGGTCTTGTAACTTTAGTAACATATATTTGTAGTTTATATTTTATTTTTTCAATCAAAGAAAGTTTTTTTAAAAAAATTTTAATTTTATTAATCACTTTTATTGCATATAAAAACGTATTGGTTTCCGAATCACGCTCTTGTTTTATAGGTTTAATTTCATTTACATTTTTGTGTTATATAATACCTAAAAAAATGTGGTTAAATAATAAATCATTAAAATTTATATATTTATTAATAACAATAGGCTCGATTTATTTTGTTATGTTATATATATTTATGTGGGAAAATAATATTACTTTTATTATAGAAGGATTTTCAAAAAATTTTTTTTCAGGAAGAGAAGCAATTTGGTATGAGTTATGGAATTTATTTAAATTAAATCCAATTTTTGGATTAGGATCAAATATTGATTTGACATCAAATTCAAATTTGAATGTGCATAATTCTATGTATAATCTTTTGGTAATTTATGGTTTGCTAATTTTTATCTTGATTATTATTCAGATATGTAAACATTTTTCAAATATATCTTTAGATAAAAATAAAAATAAATTTATTTTAATTTCATTTGCTGGATTTATTTCTATAGCGGTGCAAAGTTTTTTTGAAAATACATTAATTTCAGTTAACTTTATTCCTATTATATTATTTTTACTTACTACAGCAAATTCAAATATATTAAAAAAGGAATTAAAAAAAAATTAAAATTTTAGTGAAGTGAGAGTGATTTAATAGATGATTTTACAATTTAAAGATAAAAAAAATTGTTGTGGATGTGCAGCATGTATAAATATATGTCCAACGAAAGCTATATCAATGGAAACTGATAATTATGGATTTATATATCCCAAAATCAATCATGATATATGTATAGAATGTGGTAAATGTAAAAAAGTATGTGCTTACCAAAATGTGCCTATTTCAGGGAAAAAACCTCTTGCAACATATGTTGCTATTAACAAAGATAATGACATTCTTTTATCAAGTACTTCAGGAGGTATATTTGGTGCTTTATCTAGTGTTGTTTTTGACAAAAAAGGTGTTGTTTTTGGATGTGCTTATAATGGAAATATGGAACCAGTTCATATATGCATTGATAACCCTTTAGATATGAAAAAACTTCAAGGTTCTAAATACGTCCAAAGCAATATTAATTTCAGCTTTAAAGAAACTGAAAAATATTTAAAAAAATCAAGATTTGTTTTGTTCACGGGCGCCCCCTGCCAAATAGCTGCTTTAAAATCTTATCTAGGTAAAGATTACGATAATCTAATAACTGCTGATATTATATGTCATGGTGTTCCTAGCATTGCCTTTTTTAACGATTATATTAAACATATAGAAAAAAAAACGGATGGTAAAGTAATTAACATTAATTTTAGAGATAAATCAAGAGGTTGGGGATTAAAAGGAACAATTACTTATACTAAAAGAGGAAAAATAAAAACAAAGTACATATTACCATTTGAATCCTATTATTATAATTATTTTTTAAAAGGTTATACTTATCGTGAAAATTGTTATGAATGTAAATATGCATGTGAGAGCAGAGAAGGAGATTTTACAATGGGTGACTTCTGGGGAATAGAATCTATTCATCCGGAAATAGAAACTAAAAGAGGAGTTTCTATATTATTAGTAAATAGTAAAAAAGGTGTTATATTAATTGAACAATTAAAAAAATATTTAAATTTAACTAAATCAACCTTTGAAGCAGCTAGAAGAGAAAACGGTCAACTAAATAGACCCACTATAAAAAGTAAGAAAAGAGAAGAAATACTTGACGCTTGGCAAACTTATGGCTATGAAACCGTTGCTAGGAATTATTATAAGGAAAATAAATTGTTTATAAATAAAATTAAATTTGTCATCTCTAAAACAATAAAAAAATAATAAAAATACATAGTAGTATAAGATTTAAATAATATAGAATAAAACAATATTTTTAAACACAAAAAGAACAAAAAATTGTAAGGAGTGTATTTAATGCCCAAAGTAAGTATAATAGTTCCCATATATAATAAGGAGAAATATTTAGAAAAATCTATAAGTAGTATATTGAATCAAACTTTAAAAAATATAGAAATAATTCTTGTAAATGATGGTTCTAAAGATAATAGTATAAATATTTGTAGGAAGTTTGAGAAGTTAGATAATAGAGTAAAGGTAATTGATCAAAAAAATGCCGGAGTATCTGTTGCAAGAAACAATGGAATATTAGTTGCTAAAGGTGAATATATTGGATTTGTTGATCCAGACGATTGGATAGAGAAAGAAATGTATTCTAATATGTATAATAAATGCATTGAAACCAAATCAAATATATGTATTTGTAATTATTATCATAATTATAATAATAGAATAATGCCTATTAATTTAGGAGTTAAAGAAGCAGTTATAACTGATAAGAATATTTATAATAAAATAGTTTTAGATATGATAGCTCCGGAATGCATATTAAATAATAGCCAAATTATAATGGGAAGTGTTTGGAGATTATTAATAAATAGAAATTTTTTGTATAAACATAAAATTATTTTTCCTCCTGGCATTCCCTTTATGGAAGATTTAATTTTTTGTATTAAAATTTTTTCGATTGCAAAAACAATATGCATTGATAAAGAAAATTATTATCATTATTGCATAGAAGATAATACTGCAGCTACAAAATATAGAGAAGATTCTTTAAAGTTAAGATTAGAAGTTGTTAATATTATTGAAAAATATTTGATAAGTAAAAATCTTTATGACGAATCAAAAACTAGACTTATTTATCGTTATATTAATATAGGGATTGGTTCTATAAAGAACGAGGTTCATAAAGATAATAAAAAATCTTTGTACAATAAATTAAAAACCATTAAATCAATTTGTTCTCATCCTAAAATAGTAGAATCATTAAAAAGTTATTATGAATTAAATACAAGAGATTTAAATAAGTCACTTGACTTATTTAAAGTTAAGGTATTTTATAAAAAAACATATATTAAATATATGTTTTCTAAAAATTCTATAATGCTTTTTACTTTAACTAAATTATCTAATATGTATTCTAAATTAAAAAAATCCTAAAAGGTTAATTACCTTTTTTCTTTTAATTAAAGCATAAATAATATATAATTATATATGAGTATTAAATATGGAGGGTATCATGAATAAAAGTTTAAGTTTGTTATTAGTAGTAATATGGACTATTGTTATATTTGGATTTTCTAGTATGTCAGGAACAACTAGTAATGGTATGAGTAAAGATATATTAAGTAATACCATTGAAAAAACAAATATATTGCCAGAACATGAATTAACTATTGAAAAAAAATCAGATCCTTTAAGCTTATTTAATAAAATTCATTATTACTTTAGAAAAACAGCACACTTTTCAGAGTATTTAATATTATCTTTATTATTAATAAATCATTTAAGGTTTTATAAGAAAAAAAGAATGTTTTTATTAACTATAGGTATTTGTTTTATAGTATCTGTTATAGATGAAGTAAATCAAATGTTTACTTTTGATAGAAGTTCTTTATTAACAGACTGTTTACTTGATACCTTTGGGGCTATAGTAGGGGTATTAATAATTATAATGATTAGTAAAAGGAAGAAGTTAAATGAAAAAGTTATTTAGTATAATATTAATATTTTTAAGTTTATCAACTGTTAAAGCTATGGATATTGTATCTTTTAATGAGTGTATTGATGGAGATACTGCTAGTTTTATATTAGATTCAGAAATAATAAAAGTAAGATTTTTAGCTATTGATACACCTGAGACAGTTCACCCTAATAAAGAAGTAGATCCAGTAGGGGAACTTGCAAGTGATTATACTTGTGATAGGATAAAAAATGCTTCAATTATTAAACTAGAATACGATGATAACAGTGAACTTTATGATAAATATAAAAGAGTCTTAGCATGGATCTGGGTTGATGATGTATTATTACAAGAAGAATTAATCAGTTTGGGCTATGCTAAAGTGGAGTATATATACGGTGACTATAAATATCTTAATAATTTGTATAGTTTAGAAAAAAGCGCTAAAGAGTCTAATCTAGGACTTTGGAACACAATCTATAGCGTTGAATTTGAAATAGATAAAAAAATAATTACAAAAAAAGTATTAAAAAACACCTCTGTTAAATACTTTGAACCTATAAAAGAAGGTTACAAATTTATAAGATGGGAACATAATAATCAAGAATTTGATTTTAATACTAAAATAAATGAAGACATAAAATTAAAGGCAGTCTTTGAAAAAGAATTTAATTATTATTACATTATAACAATCGTATTTTTAATAATATTATACTTTACAAATAGAAAACTTTTTAAGAAAAAATTAAAGAAAATACTAAAGGCAAATTCCTTGTAATTTACCTTAGTATCTTGTATAATTACTTATGAATGGAGATGTATTATGGAAGAAATAGATATAAAAGATTTATTTGAATATTTTATTTCAAAAATTTATTTAATTATTATTATTTTATTAATAGTTATTAGTATAGGAGCTTTTTTCTTAGCCTTTATTCAAAAACCTAAGTATCAAGCATATACTACATTAGTGCTTACTCGTATAACTGATAACACTCAAGAGAATAGTGCTATTACACAAGGAGATTTAACAATCAATCGTAATTTAGTGTCTACTTATCGTGAAATTATAAAAAGTAGACCAGTATTAAAAGATACAATTGATACCTTAAAATTAGATTATAATGAAAAAACTTTAACGGACATGATTGAAGTATCATCTGTTAAAGACACCGAATTAATTAAAATAACCGTTAAAAGCGAAGTAAAAGAAGAGACTAGTTCAATTGCGAATGCTGTAGCAATTATATTCAGTGAAAGAGTAAAAGAAATATATAACATTGAAAATTTATCGATCATTGAAAAAGCTGAATTGCCAATTGAAGCTTACAATGTTAATTTAACTAAACAAATGGCAATCGTTATTTTACTTGGATTTGTAATATCTTTAGGAACAGTTTTTATAATCTATTACTTTGATAATAGCATTAAAGGTGAAGAAGACATTGAAAAAATAGTCGAACTACCAGTAATAGGTGTTATACCTACAATAGAAAGTGGGCGATAATATGAAAGAACTTATTACTTACGATAATCCTAAATCAATAATTTCAGAAAGCATCAAAGGAGTTCGTACTAACTTATTATTCTCATCTATAGATAAAAAACTAAAAACAATCCTAGTTACTAGTTCAATTCAAGGAGAGGGAAAAAGTTTTATTTCTAGTAATTTAGCAATCGCATTTTCACAATCTGATTATAAAGTATTATTAGTAGACTGTGATATGCGTAAAGGAAGATTAGATAAAATATTTGGTTTAACTAATGATAAAGGACTATCAGATATGCTAATAGAAGGTGAGAAGATAGAAATTAAACCATTTGTTAAAAAAACTGCTATTCCTAATGTTAGTCTTATAACACTAGGAACAGTACCACCAAATCCACTTGAACTATTATCTTCTTCAAAATTCCAAGAATTTATCGAAAAAGCTAAAAGTTCATATGACTTAGTAATATTAGATTCACCCCCTATAAATGTAGTATCTGATTCCGTTGTTTTAACTAAATTAGTAGATGAGACAGTTATTGTAACCACTCATAGAAAAACAGAAATTAAAGAGCTTATAAACGCTAAAAAAGCCATCTTAAATGCTGGTGGTAATATTGCAGGGGTTGTTCTTAATAATAAAAAAACTTCTAAAAAAAGTTATTACGGAAAATATTACCAATAAGGGGGTAATTAAATGATCGATTTGCACTCGCATTTGCTCTATGACACCGATGATGGTACTGTCGATATAAATCAAAGTGTTCAACTAATAGAGTCTGCATATAATAATGGTTATGACTCATTAGTACTAACACCACATTATATTGAGGGTAGTATCTATCAAAGTGATGTTCTTAGCAACACTAAAAAATTAGAGCTTATTAAATCAAAGTGTTTAAAAAAAGGAATCGATATAAACCTATATTTAGGTAATGAAGCCTATCTTTCTAAAAACTTATTAAAGTTATTAGAACAAAAAAAAATAACGACCATTAATGATTCTAAATATTTATTATTAGAATTACCAATGGTAAGTGAAAATAAAAACACTCTCGATATTATAAAAACTTTAGTCGAAAATGATATAATACCTATTATAGCCCATCCAGAAAGATACCATTATATTATTGATAACATTAACAAAGCTTTTGATCTTGTACAAAGTGGGGCTTTATTACAAGTAAATATCGGTAGTCTTATCGGTGCTTTTGGTAAACAAACTAAAAAGACAGCACTTAAATTATTAAAGTTAAATCTTGTTCATTTTATTAGTAGTGATACTCATCATAACAATCTATATTCTAAAGTAGAAGAAACTAAAAAAATAATCAATCGTATCAAACCATCTTTAATAGATGAATTAATGCACTATAACGCTAAACAAGTATTAGAAAATAAAGAGATAAAGAAGAGAGTGAAAGTTTATGAATAAAGTAAAAGATAAAATTGTAAGATGTATATTCTTTAGTTTTATCTTTTTCTTTTTGATGTCTCCTATAAATGCTCTTACTAAAGACGATATTTTTGATTTAGTAAATAGCCAAAAGACATGTGATGGATCTTCATCTGTACTATTTCAAAGTTACAGTAAAACATATACTAGATTAGTAAAGGAAAAAGATCTATCTGAATCTGAAATAAAGTCAATTTTAAACCATTTGAATACTGCTATTGATTTGTTAAACAAAAAAGAAGTATGTAAGTTAAGTGATACTTCAAAATTAACCTCAGAAGAAAAAAGAACTGTTTTTAATTCATTAGTAGAAGGATCTAATATTATTACTGGTGCTAAAAATTTGAACGATGAAAAACAAGATAACAAAAATTCTGGCATTTTTATTGATAAAGCTGATAAAAAAATTGCAATATATGATCAAGGACAATTAGTAAATGAACTTTCACTTGAGAAAACTAAACTTACTTATACGGGTCCTAGTATTCAGATAAGTATTATATTTGTATTATTATTAATTGTTTTAATTCTAATAAAATTTATAAAACCTATAATTCTTAAAGATATGTTAATATCTTTAGGATATACCTTGTTTATAATTTTAATAGTATCTGTAATATTTTCTAAAGACATTAAAGAAATAAGTAACTATTTTAATTTATTTAAAAAAATTAGTTCTAATCAAGAATCAAAAGAAATTGTTACAAAAAATAAATCAATTATTAGATATCCTCGTTATGGAGATACTTATGGTAATCTCTATATTCCTAATTTAGGGATTAAATTAGAAGTAGCGTTTGGAGATAATAAAGAACTACTAAATAAATATATAGGTCATGATACAGCAACACTATTGCCAGGTGAAGGTGGTACTATTGTTTATAGTGGTCATAATTCTAAAGATTTTTTAAACAATTTAAAAGATATTAAAATGGATACTTCAATTATTGTTGAAACTACCTATGGGACCTTTAATTATAAAGTTAATGATACTAAAATAATCGATGATATTGATTTTGATAGTGTCTATCTAAAAGGTAATAAAGAAGTATTAGTACTATATACTTGTTATCCTTTTAGTAATGTTATTTATGGTAGCAAGAGAATGGTTGTCTATGCTACTTTAGAAGAATCTGATTGGTTAGGTGATTCTAATGATTAAAAAGATAATTGGTTCACTATTAGGAATAATTCTTTTAGTAATATTAAGTTTAATATTAAGTTTTATAATTGTCTTTAATAAAAGAAGTATTGATAATGTGTTAATTAAGAGTAAGTATTACGATAAAACAGAACAAAACATATCTACTTTAATGCAATCTTATATTGATTCAGAGTTTTATAAAGAGGTAGTTACTAAAGAACAAATTAAAAGTGATATTAATCGTAGTTTAGAAAATTTTTATCAAGGAAAGAAAATCGATAAAAAAGTTATTAAAAATAGAATGCATGAATTCTTAAATCTAGAAATAAACTATAAATTAGAAGATAAAGGTTTAGAAGTAAATAGAGAATCAATATCTGATATAAGTAATAACTTAAGTGAAATATATGTTTCAAATTTGTTCTTATTAGATGAAATGAATTTATTAGCGCCTTATATAAGTAATGTTAAAATATTGCCAATTGTCTTAATAATTGTATTGGTATTAATAAATCTAATTATATATTTATTTAGAAAAGAAAATATCGTAATTGTTTTTAGTACTAGTTTTATGTTATTGCTAACCTTATTTTTAATGATAAATTTTTCGTCTTTTTATTATTTAAATAATATAGTTTCCGACTTTATTCAAACACTTTGGCTTCATTATAAAACCTACAATATTGTCATTGGAGTTATTTATTTAATAATTTATTTTATAATGAAAAAAAGATTTAGTAATTCTTAATCTTTTTTTGTGCTAAAAAACTTTTAATAACAATTCATTTTTGATATAATTATAAATATAGAGGATGGTAATGCTTGTGGGGAAAAAAGATGTTTTAGTTAGTATTATAGTACCTATTTATAATTGTGAAAATTATATTAAAAAATGTTTGGATTCTTTAATTAATCAAACATATAAAAATATTGAAATAATATGTATTAATGATGGATCTTTAGATAATAGTTATGAAGTTTTAAAAAAAATCGGTAAAACTGATAAAAGGATAAAACTAATTAACAAAATAAATGAAGGTGTAAGTGTAGCTAGAAACACTGGTTTAAAAGTTGCAAGCGGAGAATACATTATGTTTGTCGATGCTGATGATTGGATAGGAGAGACCTCTGTTTTTGATTTAGTATCCTTAAAAGATACAAGCGATTTAATTTTATTTAATTTTAGCAAAGTCGAAAATAATATTGTCTATAGAAATACTTACAATTTTGTAGATAAAGACGTAACTACTTTTAACAAAAAACAAATCAAAGAAGAAATATTGCCAAAATTTTTAAGTGGCGAAGTAAACTGTTTTGTATGTTGTCTTTTTATTAAAAAGAGTTTAATTACCTTTGAATTTAAAAGTGACATTAAAATTATGGAAGACAAAATATTTTATATTGAGTTATTTTCCAAGGTAACAGATTTTACTTTATATACTAAGAATTTATATTATTATTTTCAAAACACTAATAGCGCTTGCAATAATTTAGATTTACTATATAAAAATGCTTTACAGTTTCTTAACGTAAATGAATATTTATTAGATATTTTAAAGAAAAACAAATTAGGAAAAAAATATTTAATCATTGCGGTTTCTGCTAATTATAGTGTCATAATAAAAAATTTTTTTTTAATGTATTTTAATAATTTTAAATTAAAAGATATAAAAAAGAACTTTAAAGAGATAAGAAAAAATCATTATTTTAAAAAAAATTTACATTTAGTAAGTTCTAAGAATATGCAATTAAGATCATATATATCGTTTGTCTTGCTCAAACATAATTTATTTTATCTTTTCATGTTTAGCTTATAAAATTGCAAATTAGTAAATATTATAGTAAATAACAAACATAAAGAACAGTAATGTTCTTTTTTATGTAGACATTTGATGTTTGCTCTTTAGTACAATCCATTCTTTAAAGATTTATATATACTTGATTTTGAAGACTTAATAAAGAAGTATAAATCAAAAATTTATTAAAAAAAAAAGTAATTAATAAACTTAAAAAGATGTTAAAAAAACTAATTAAAGTCAATTTCAAGCGACTTTTTTTATGGACTTATTGTTGTTTATAATGTATAATATAAATTGGTGATTTGAAAATGGTTTATACTTCAAACGAAAATTCTTTAATAAAAGAAATTAAAAAACTTAATACCAAAAAGTATAGAGACTTATCGGACAATTTTTTGGTAGAAGGTAAGAATCTAGTTACTCTAGCGTATCAAAATGGATACTTAAAAACCTTGATACTTTTAGAAGGAACCGAGTTTGAATTAGATATTGAAACAATAGTAGTTGACTCTAAAGTAATGAAGTATATAACCGAACTAGATAGTCCAACTAAAATAGTTGGAGTATGTATGAAAAAAAGAGATATTGTCAAAGGTAATAAAATATTAGTTTTAGATAATATTCAAGATCCTGGTAATTTAGGAACTATAATAAGAAGTGCTGTAGCGTTTAATATCGATACAATTATCTTAAGTGAAGATACTGTTGATTTATATAATTCTAAAGTGTTAAGAAGTACTCAAGGATTACTTTTTAATATTAATATTGTAATAACGGATATTAAAAGTATGATTATGCATTTAAAAAACATTGGATATAAAATATATACGACAAAAGTAGAAGATGGAAACGAATTAAAAAATATTGAGTTTAGTTCTAAATTCGTTATCGTTATGGGTAATGAAGGTCATGGTATAAGTGAAGATATACAAAACTTAAGTGACGAATATATTTATATTAAAATGAGTGAAAAATGCGAAAGCTTAAATGTGGGTGTTGCAACAAGTATTATTTTATATGAGGTAGGTGACTTATGAGATTAGTGTATATTGGTGAATTAGTAAATACTCATGGGTTAAAAGGAGAAGTTAGAATTATATCTTCTTTTAAATATAAAGAAGATGTATTTAAAAAAGATAATAATTTATATATTTTAAATAATCCATTAAAAATTAAAACTTATAGGGTCCATAAAAATTATGATATGGTAACTTTTGAAGGTATAAATTGCATTGAAGATGTTTTAATGTACAAAGGTGAAGAAGTATATGTCGATCGTGATGAATTTGATTTCGGGGTTATTAATGACGATTTAATCGGATTAGATGTATATGATGATGATAAATTAATAGGTAAGGTAGATTCTATAATGAGTGGCCCTAATCAAGAAATATTAGTGATAAAAAGTAATAATAAAAAACATTTAGTACCAAATGTCTTAAATTTTATAAAAAAAGTAGACATAGACGAAAAAAAAATATATATTAATGTAATTGAGGGATTGTTAGATGAAAATTGATGTTTTAACTTTATTCCCTAATATGTATACTAATTTTTTAACTGAATCAATTATTAAAAGAGCAATTCAAAATAAATTAGTAGAAATAAACATTTATAATATAAGAGATTATTCAGTTGATCCTCATAAAAGAGTAGATGATTATGGCTATGGTGGAGGAGACGGAATGGTATTAATGCCAGATCCGATCTTCAGAGCTATCGATGATTTAAAAAAAGATGACTCATTTATTATATTAATGACACCACAAGGGAAAAAGTATGAGCAAAAAATAGCATATGATTTAAGTAAATTAAAGCATATAATAATTATATGTGGACATTATGAAGGTTTTGATGAAAGAATAAGAACTTTAGTTAATTTAGAACTCAGTATTGGAGATTATATATTAACAGGTGGCGAAATACCAAGTATGGTAATTATGGATAGCGTTATAAGATTAATTGATGGTGTAATATCGTCAGAATCACATCAAAACGACTCATTTAACAATGATTTATTGGATTATCCAGTTTATACCCATCCATCAATATACCGTGGTATGGAAGTGCCTGATGTCTTATTATCTGGACATCATGAAAATATTCGCAAATGGAGATATGAACAACAAGTAGCTAAAACAAAAGAACGTAGACCAGATTTATTTAAGGAGTGATTTTTTATGAACTCAAAAAATTATTTATTGATAAGAGATGTTAAAACTAAAGAAATAACTTATGTAGATTACAATAAGGAAAAAGGTTATCTCTTCTCACCTAAAAAAGGTGTTAATTTTGATGGAGTTAGCATTAATAAAATGATTGTTATAAAACCATCTTTTGTCGATAAAATTTTGAGAAGAAAAATTAAAAATAAACTGGAACTTTATTTAGAATACATAATTAAATTACTTGAGAATGATGATGATACAGATATTACAGGACTTAGAAGTGCTCTAAATGACTTAACGCGATATCACGATATTGTTAAATTTCAATATGGTAAGTATTTAGATGAAAGATATTTAGAGCTATTCTTAAAAAAAATTAAATTGTTAGAAAAAGAATTGCAAGCTCAAATAGTTAATTATCGAGACATTATGTTAGAATCAATTAAGAAAGAAGACACAAAAGAAGAAGAAATTAATAGAAGAAGTAGGTAAAAAAACTTGATATTGTGTTTAATCTATGATAGAATTAAAAAGTGATCCGCTATATGGAATATGATCATATTAAATAAATAGGAAGAGAGTGATATTGTGAACATCGTTGAAAAAATTACAAAAGCACAAATTCGCCAAGATTTA
>JAQUGJ010000039.1:0-8644 GCA_028684255.1 Bacilli bacterium
ATTTATCGATACAACTTGTTGCTGGTATTACAATTTTTGGTTTTCGAATATTTAACTTTTCACAATCTAAAAAGAATGCATCAGTATACATTTGCGCTATTTCTAAAATTGTTTTCTTTTCTCTTTTAGCGCCCTTTAGCATTTTATCTTCACCGGTATCAGCATCACTTGAAAGATGTCCAACATCAGTTATATTCATTACTCTTTCAACATTATAATTAAGATGATTTAATGTTTTTTCTAAAATATCTTCAGCGATATAACTTCTTAAATTACCAATATGAGCATAATGATATACAGTAGGACCACACGTATACATTTTCACTTCATTACCATTGTTTGGTATAAAATCCTCGATCTTTTTAGTTAACGTGTTATATAGTTTCATTCCACACATCCTTTACATTTTTTTAAAGTTAACATATATTTAAATAATATCATATATTATATTATTAAACAAATAATTGTTACTTTTTTTGACAAATTAACCGAAAAATGTTGCCTTAATTTTATTATTATGATATTATTATTTTGCAGCAATGCTGCGTGATGGACCCTTAGCTCAGTTGGTTAGAGCATCCGGCTCATAACCGGGCGGTCGTAGGTTCGAGCCCTACAGGGTCCACCATTTTATGTTTTTGCGGGTGTGGCGGAATTGGCAGACGCACTAGACTTAGGATCTAGCGGAGTGATCCATGGGGGTTCAAGTCCCTTCACCCGCACCATTATTGCTTATAAAGTCAATATTCATTTTATTTTAATAAATAGTATTGAATTTATTATAATTATATGCTAATATTTATATTGTTATCAAATTTTATGTAGTCATTAAATGGGCTTGTAGCTCAGCTGGTTAGAGCGCACGCCTGATAAGCGTGAGGTCGATGGTTCAAGTCCATTCAGGCCCACCATTTATTGGCCCGTTGGTGAAGTGGCTTAACACACATGCCTTTCACGCATGCATTCACGAGTTCGAATCTCGTACGGGTCACCAATTTTGATTTTAAAGATTTTAAATAATCTTTTTTTTATAATTATTCAATAAAAAAATCGCTTAATGCGATTTTTTGTTTTAATTAAACCAGTCTCCTAATGCTTTTCCGAATTCCTGGATTATATATTTTGCAGAATTTACAACCCAGTCTCTAAATGTAATTATTTTATTATAGTTTGAATCACCAATTAATAATCTTGTGAATTCACCCATTCTACTAACTGACCTTCCGATTTTATCTCCCATATTATTCAAAGAATCATCAACTTCACCAGGAACATCGGTTTCTTCTCTCTTTTTACCTGCTTGGGTAAAAAAATCTCTTAAAGCTTGCGTAATAGCATCAATATTTTCATTAACAGTGCCATTTGCTTGAACTTGTGTTAAATTATAACTATTTACTTTGGCATTTACTTTAAAACCAAAAAGCGAAACAGCAATTAAGCAAACTCCTATGACGATTAAATAGATTTTTTTCATATATCATCACCTAAAATTATAATAACACAATTTTTTTCTTTTATCAAGCACAATATTTGACTATTTACTGTTATTTTATAGCTTTAAAAATTATTACATATAAAAAAGCTATTTAATAGCTTCTTTTCTTGATAAATTTAATCTACCTTTTTTATCATATCCTAATGATTTAACTAAAATTTCGTCTCCTACTTTTACAATATCACTAGGTTTTTCAACTCTTTCAGTATCTAATTGTGAAACATGAACTAAACCTTCACATCCAGACCATAATTCAACAAAACATCCGAAATCTTCAACTTTAACTACTTTTACGTTATATACTTTTCCAGTTTCGACTTCGCGAACTATGTCTTTAATCATCTGTGCAGTTTTTTCAATAATTTCTTTATCAGTATGGTAAATTATTACTCTTCCATCATCTTCTAAATCAACTTTAACAGCATTTATATCACTAACAGTTGTTACATTAGATGCTTCTAAAATTATCTTAGTAATCATTTCTCCACCCTTGCCGATTACTTCCTTTATCTTAAGTGGATCTATCATAAATACAATTGTCTTAGGTGCATATTGACTTACTTCTTCTCTTGGTTTCGGTATTTCTTTTTCAATTGTTTCTAATATTTCAAATCTTGCTTTTTTAGCTTGTTCTAAAGATTCTTTTAATATTTTTTTACTGATACCGTCTATTTTAATATCCATTTGTAGTGCACAGATACCATTTTTAGTTCCTGCTACTTTGAAGTCCATATCACCTAAATGATCTTCTAAACCTTGAATATCAGTTAAAATTGTGTAGTTGTCTTCATTAGTTATAAGTCCCATTGCTATTCCTGCTACTGGTGATTTAATTGGAACTCCAGCTGCCATTAAAGCCATACAACCAGCACATATACTTGCTTGTGAAGAAGATCCATTACTTTCTAATATTTCTGATACGACTCTTATTGTATAAGGAAATTCTTCTACATTAGGAATTACTTGTGATAAAGCTTTTTCACCTAATGCTCCATGTCCGATTTCTCTTCTACCCGGAGAACCATATCTTCCAGTTTCTCCTACTGAAAACTGTGGGAAGTTATAATGTAAAATAAATCTTTTTGAATCCTCTATTCCAAGACCATCTAATATTTGATGTTCACCGATTGCTCCTAATGTAACAGTTGCTAAAGCTTGAGTTTGTCCTCGTGTAAATAAAGCTGAACCATGTGTCCTTGGCAATAGATCAATTGCTGTAGAGAGTTCTCTGATTTCAGTCATCTTTCTACCATCTGATCTTGTTTTTTCATCAACTACTATTTTTCTAAATATTTCATACTCTATTTCTTCTAAAACTAATTTTACTTTAGTTAATAATTTATTTAATTCAACTTCGCACAGAGATTTTGTTTCATTTTCATATTTGCTAATAACACTTTCTTTTACTTCATCGATTTTAGCATATCTCTCTAATTTTTCTTTTATTCTTAAAGCTTCATTTAATTTATCTTTTGCTAAGTCATATATTTCTGATTTTAATTCATTAGATATTTCTAATTTTTCATATTCCATTTTTTCAAGGCCTATTTCTTTAATAATAGTTTCTTGGAATTCTATTAATTCTTTTATAGCCTCATGTCCAAACATTAAAGCCTCTAACATATCTTCTTCGCTTACTTCTTTAGCACCTGCTTCAACCATGTTAATTGCTTTTTTAGTTCCTGCAACTGTTAAATCAATATCACTTAACTCAGATTCTGCTGATGTTGGATTAATTACAAATTCATTATTAATTCGACCTACTTTAACACTAGCAACAGGTCCGTTAAACGGAATTTGGCTGATTGATACTGCTAAAGAAGATCCAAATAATGCTGCCATTTCTGGAGAGTTATCTTGGTCAACTGATAAAACAGTATTGATAATTTGAACTTCATTTCTAAAATTATTTGGAAATAAAGGTCTCATAGGACGATCGATCATCCTTGCTGCTAAAGTAGCATTATCAGTCGGTCTTCCTTCTCTTTTTATGAATCCACCAGGTATTTTACCTACTGAATACAATTTTTCTTGATACATTACAGTCAATGGGAAAAAATCAGACAAAATATTAGCGTTTTTGCTAACTACTGTTGCTGTTAATATAACTGTATCTCCATATCTTACTAATATTGAACCGGAAGCTTGTTTTGCTAATTCTCCACTTTCAACTACTAGTTTTCTTCCTCTAAAATTTAATTCGTAAACTTTCTTCATTTTACCTCCTATATTTCTACTAGATTTAATAAATTAGGATGTAAAAACTCTAGCAAAAAAATTATTCCTAAAAATAGTAATACTTTGACTAATATACTGCCAATAGATATTAATGTTTTTTTCATTTTATCTAAAACGATACCTTTTTTTTGAATATAGTTTTTTTCCCAATCTAATGTTAATTCAATAAAAATTGAATATAAAAATAGACATATTAAATCTCTCATATTATCCCCTTCATAAAACAAAGACACTCAAAAAGGAGTGCCTACTATTTTTTTGTTATTTTCTTAAACCTAAACTTTTAACAATTTCACGATATCTAGTAACATCATTTTTTACTAAATAATTTAACATATTTCTTCTTTGTCCTACTTTTTTAAGTAATCCTCTTCTTGAATGAAAATCTTGTTTGTGTTCTTTTAAATGTTCAGTTAAAGTATTTATTTCTTCAGTTAATATTGCTATTTGAATTTCTGCTGAACCAGTATCGCCTTCTTTTCTGGCATACTTGTTAACAATTTGTTCTTTTACTTCTTTAGTTAAAGCCATTTTCTATTCTCCTTTCATATTTATTCGCTTATTCTTAGTAAAAAATCGGAGTTTTTTTAAACCAGGAATAAGTACCACTAATAATATACACTACAATCCATTATTTATCAATAGATTTTATAAATTTTCTTGAATTCTGATCAATTGATTATATTTACAAGTTCTATCTGTTCTTGATAATGAACCTGTCTTAATTTGTCCTAAACTTAAACCAACTGCAAAATCTGATATGTATGTATCTTCTGTTTCGCCACTACGATGAGATATTACTGTTTTATATCCTTCCTTACGTGCTAATTCAATTGTTTCTAAAGTTTCAGTAACAGTTCCAATTTGATTTAATTTCAATAGGATTGCATTAGCCATTTTTAGTTCGATTCCTTTTTCTAACAATTGTTTGTTTGTAACAAATAAATCATCACCTACCAATTGGATTCTAGAACCTAATTTTTCAGTTAATAATTGCCATCCCTCATAATCCTCTTCTGCCATTCCATCTTCGATTGATACGATAGGATATGTGTTGATTAAGTCTATATAATAATCAACTAAATCAGACGCTGTTAAAGTTTTATTTTCACCTTTAATAAAATATTTACCATTTTCATAAAATTCACTTGCTGCTACATCTAACGCTAAAGAAACATCTTTACCAGGAATATATCCTGCTTTTTTTATTGCTTCAATAATCGTATCTAACGCTTCTTTATTATATGCTAAATTAGGTGCAAATCCACCTTCATCTCCAACTCCTGTATTATATCCTCTGCTTTTTAAAACTTTCTTTAAATTATGAAATATTTCAGCTCCAATTCTTACTCTTTCTTTAATGTCTGAAGCATTTGCTATAATCATAAATTCTTGGAAATCTAATCCATTATCAGCATGAGCACCACCATTTAAGATATTCATCATTGGTACTGGTGTTTCTTTTCCATCACCTAAATATTCATATAATTGCTTCTTATTCAATGTTGCTGAGGCTTTAAGACAGGCTAAAGAAACTCCTAACATCGCATTAGCGCCCAACTTTGATTTACCTTTAGTGCCATCTAAATCGATCATTGTTTGATCAATTAATTTTTGATTTTCAACTTCCATTCCAACTAATTGTTGTCTAATTAAGGTATTAACATTTTCAACGGCATTTAAAACACCTTTTCCTAAATACCTTTTTTCGTCACCATCTCTTAGTTCTAAAGCTTCGTGAACACCAGTAGATGCCCCACTTGGAACACTAGCCCTTCCTAAAATGCCATTTTCTAATACTACGTCTACTTCAATTGTTGGATTACCTCTTGAATCTAATATTTCTCTTCCTTTTATTTCCTTTATCTTCATTCTATCACCACTATAATTTTAACATATTTTTGTTATTTTTTAAATAGATAAAAAAAATAAATACTATTTTTTGTATTTATTTTATTCTTTTTATTCGTTTTCTTTTTTTAATTCTTCTATATACCCTTTAAAAGCATTTCCTCTTTCTTCGAAATCCCTAAATTGATCCCAAGAGGCACACGCTGGAGAAAGCAATATAACATCTTTTTCTTCTGAAATATTGTAAGCTGTTTTTACCGCTTCTTCTAAATCGTCGACAACTGTAGCATCAATTTTTTGTTTTGTTGCCCAAGTTTTGATACGATCTTTTGTTTCACCATAACTAATAATATTCCTAACTCCACTAAGGTAATCATTTAAGCCTTCAAAAGAGTGATTTCGATCTAATCCACCCATTAATAATATAACGTTATTTTTAAACGATTTTAAGGCAGTTATAGTCGATTCAATATTAGTAGATTTTGAATCATTATAAAATTCTCGGGTTTTTATTTTAGCTACATATTCAATACGATGTTCTATACCTGCAAAATCTTTTATTTCTTGTCTAATTATACTATTATCTACTTTAAAGTGTTTTGCAACTAAGATTGCACACATAATATTTTCATAATTATGGATACCTTTAATTCTAACATCATCTAGACTTATGATATTTTCTTCTTGATAATAAATTGAAAAGTCCTCAATACGACAATCCGCAAGTTCTTTACTAGAAAAATATAGGCGCTTATTTTTAATGTTTTTAGTTAAATCCATTAAATCTTTGTCACTTTTATTTAATATTGCTAAATCAGAAGAAGTGTTATTATTAAATATTTTCTTTTTTGTTTTTTTATAAATTGCATAAGAATCATGAAAATCTAAATGTGCTTGAACTAAGTTTGTAAATACACTTACATCTGTTTTAAAATCATACATATCTACTAATTGATGATCAGATATTTCAATTACTAAAATGTCATCTTTTTTTATATCCTTAACAATACTAGATAAAGGAAAACCAATATTTCCACCTAAGTGAACATTGAGATTTGCTGATTTCAAAATTTCATAAATAAGTGTCACTGTTGTTGTTTTGCCATTTGATCCTGTTACTCCGACTATTTTTGTTTCTTTTGGAATAAAGTGATATGCAACTTCCACTTCATTTATTACAGGTATCTTTAATTTTTTAGCTTTTACAACACATTTATGATCTTTTCTAATTCCTGGATTTTTAACAACACAATCAAATGTATCATCTAATAATTCTTCTGGTTTATCAGTTATTATTAAATTAACACCTAGTTTTTTTAATTCTTCAACTTGTTCTTTATCTTGATCTTTCATATCCGTAATTAAAATTGTATTGGTTTGTGCTAGTAACTTGGCAACACTATATCCACTTCTAGCCATGCCTAAAATAAATATTTTTTTGTTTTCAAACATTTTATCACTCCTTATATATTATAATTTAAAAAGCATAAAAATAAAACCATTTTATATTTTTATGCTAATTATATAAAAATCTATAATGACCAGTTATTTTCATTTTTTTATCCCAATATTTTAAGACATTTTCTTCTCTTTTAGTATTAGCGTTATGGATCAAATATGGTACTCCTTCTGAATTTCTTTTATCAGATATGATTCCAATATGTTTTGTTCCAAATATAACGATATCTCCTGGTTGCCACTCTTTTATTTCGGATAAGTCTTTAGTCAAATTTGTTGTATGTCTTTCAAAAAAAACTTTTAAATTATATACTCTCCTAAAATCTATATTAGGATCTGCTTTAGTAATTCCTGTATAAAATTCAGGATTATTTTTTATATCTTCATCAACTAATTCTTTTAAATTATAACCAGCTTTTTTTAAAGCTCTCCATATTACATCAGTGCATACTCCTTCACCATCCGGAGGGTATCCGCCATCGTAATAAACACTTTTATATTTGGAAGGATTTATTACTTCTAACATTGCTCCTTCTAATATATCTGTATAATCATCAATATCATCATTATCGATATCTTTGATACTTCTTACTACACTTATATTAAAGTCTTCAGCATAATAATATTTTTTGTTTTTTATTAAAAAAGGCACAAATACAAAGATAATTAGTATTAATAATATTAATAGATGCTTTCGATATCCCATATTTCAAAAAAGTAGCATTACGCTACTATTATTGAGTCCTCATCCATTATAGTTAAAATGTATTTTGTATTTGCAATAGAAATATAAGGCAACACCCAAATATAAAGTATTCCGAATGTCAAAGTAGATAAAATTATCCATCCTAAGAAACTAAGTTGAAATACAAAATATTCCCACTTGTGCCCTTTCATCATTTTCATACTTAATTGTATTACCTCTGTTGGTTTTAAATCTTTTCTAGTTGCTAATAAATATGGTACTAAAGTTATACCCAGTGCTACAATAAATCCTGGAATTACAAATAATAATAAACCCACTAACACTAATAATGTCGATAAAACCGTTGTTAAAACAACTCTGATAAAATCTTTATAAGGTTCAACCATGTCTTTAAGATTAAATTCTTTATCCTTTACTAAGTTTATCATATAGTAAACAACTCCAACTGATAAAGGTAATAAAGCAAGTTCAATTACTAAACCAACAATATTTTCAAATGCAGTTCCTTCGAAAATATCTATTATGTTTCCCGTTACAAAGATAATTAACAGCATTACCAAAACCGGTTTCCATACATTAAATCCATTTCCCTTTGCTTTATTTTTTGACCACTCTTTTATTTGCTTTCTATTCATATCATCACTCCTATTATAATTATATCATTTAATTTAAAATTGTAAATCATTTTTTGTATGCTAATTATTAATTAAATCATTAAAATTTCAATAAAAAAACCTATCATAAATAAATTTTATAATAGGCTAATAGTTATATATGGTGTCCCGGGCGAGATTCGAACTCACGACACCCGCCTTAGAAGGGCGGTGCTCTATCCAGCTGAGCTACCAGGACACTGAATAAATTATATAACAAAAATATTATTTATTCAAGGGTTT
>JAQUGJ010000040.1:0-8553 GCA_028684255.1 Bacilli bacterium
ATAAATGTATCTGTTTTTGCAACATATGCTTCTGGTTGATAATAATCATAATATGAAATAAAATATTCCACATGATTGTTGGGAAATAATTCTTTAAACTCAGAATAAAGTTGACCTGCAAGTGTTTTATTGTGTGCTAAAACTAAGGTTGGTTTATTTATCTTTGCAATAACATTTGCTATTGTAAATGTCTTTCCCGTACCTGTTGCTCCTAATAAAACTTGATGTTTTTGATTTTTTTCTATTCCTTTTAATAATTTGTCTATAGCCTCTGGTTGATCACCAGAAGGTTGATATTTAGATATTAGTTCAAATTCCATATTATCACCCATTTAATTTTATCATTTATATTGTTTCTTTACAAATAAAAAGGTGTTTAGAACACCCTATTTATTAATGCTTATAATTACTTGATACATATCTTCAAAATCAAATTCTTCTAATCTTACATTTAATCCAATACCTTCAAGTATTTCTTTACATTTATTTATTTCGCTTGTAACTTTTTCTATATCAAAATTACCTTTAACTATGGGTCTTTCTTCTAATACTTCTTTTGTTAATCCCATTGATTCTAAACTTGGTTCTTCTTTTAAATCAAAACTATAAAGATCTTTTGAAACTGTTTCTTCTTTTGGTTCAGCAGTTGGTTCTTCAATTTTTGGTTCTAGATTTAATTCCTCTATTGCAGGCAGTTCCTCAAATGAAGGAGTTTCAACTGATTCTTCAATTTTTGGTTCTAGATTTAAATCTTCTACTGTTGATAAATTCTTAGTAGATTCTTCAACTTGTGGTTCTAAGTCTATTTCTTCAAAGTCATCATCTGGTATTAAAATTGGTGATGGAACATCAACAATAGGTGTTTCATTAACCTCTTCTACTGTTGGCAAGAAAGGTTCATCTTCAATTGGTAATTCAAATGTTGGCGTTGCTACTAATTCCTCTGCTTGTTCCGGTTCAATATTAGTTGAAAAAGTTTCTAATTTTTCTGCTTCCTCAGTAACAGGGTCATTATAATTTTCAAGAGGTACTGGTTCAACTACTGATTGATTAAATATTGGTAAATCCTCTACCTTTGGTGTTGATTCTTCAACAGATTCAAAAGTTGGTTCTAACGGAACAGGTTTAATTTCCGGTTGATTAAATATTGAAAAATCTTCTTTATCTTCATCGGTAGTTTCAAAAGTTGGTTCTAACGGAACAGGTTTAATTTCCGGTTGATTAAATATTGGTAAATCTTCTATTTTTTGGGTTGATTCTTCAACTGGTGATACCGGTGCTGATTTACTAAACAATTCCTCAAAAGAAGGTACTGTTGGTGTTTGGGTTTCAGGAATTTCCACTTTTTCAGTTGTATCGATACTTGGAACATTCTCCAATTCCACTGGTTCTATTTTAATGTTTTCATTTGTTATTCCAAAAAAGTTACCAGAAACATAATCATTATCATCGCCCATATCAGATTCTAATGGAACTGTTGGTACTGATTCTAACGGAATATTAACATTTACTTCTTCAGAAGGTGGAGTTATGTTTTGTTCAATAGGCATTTCTTCTGTTTTAACTTCAGGAACTTCGACAGTTTTTTCTTTTTTCTTAAATAATTTTCCAAACATTTTATCAATCTCCTCATCTGTTTTTCTAACAGTTAATCTTTCTTTTACTATTTTTTCTAACATCTCAATTTGTTGATTTGGATCTTCAAGTCTTAATAATGAACGAGCATGTCTTTCAGATATTTTCTCGTCTAATAATGCTTCTTGAACTTCTTCAGGTAAATTTAATAATCTTAATTTGTTTGCTATTGTCGATTGCTTGTTACCTAATTTTTTTGCTAATTTTTCTTGTGTATATCCCATATCTAAGATTTTTTTATAAGATATTGCTTCTTCGATAGGAGTTAAATCTTGTCTTTGGACATTTTCAATTAATGCTACTTCGGCACTTTCAACATCATCTAAGTCAGCTACTATTGCAGGTATAGAAATTTTTCCAGCCATTAAACTAGCTTTATATCTTCTCTCACCAGCTATAATTTCATACTTATCGCCTATTCTACGAACTACAATTGGTTGTATTACACCGTGTTCTTTAATAGATTCAGAAAGTTCTTTGATAGCTGCTTCATTGAATTTTATTCTTGGTTGAAATCTGTTCGGTAATAAATCATTCATACTTATTTCCAAAACAGCTTTTTCTGTCTTCATAAACAACAATCCCTTCTTATTATTCTCAATTATATAATACTATATTCCGGGAAATAATACAATACTTTTTTGGGAAATAAAAAAACAATTTAAATTGTTTTCTTTTATCATAATGGTCTATTTTTTATTTCGGATTGTTTTCTTGGATATTTAAGATTTGTTTTTTCTATTTTTTTAAATAAAATTAAGGATCTTAAACTATTTTCTATTGGTAATTCAAAAGTAATAACATTATCTACCTTAACATTTAATAGTTCAATTGCTTTTTTTGATTTTTCTAATTCTTCTTGGTATGTACTTTTCATTGCTATAAAATAACCATTAACAGTAACCAAAGATATTGTATATTCTAATAAAACATTAAGAGAACTTACTGCTCTGGCTGTTACAATATTATATTTTTCCCGATGTTTTTTACCATATTCCTCAATTCTATCATGAATTGTTTTGATTTTTTCTAATTCTAATTTTTCAATCACAATATCCAAAAATTTTATTCTTTTTTGTAGCGAATCAATTAAAGTAACTTCTAATTCTGGAAACACTATTTTTAAAGGTATCCCTGGAAAACCAGCACCGGTTCCAACATCACATAATGTTTTATGTTCTTTAAAGTTTATTGATTTTGTTAATGTTAAAGAATCATAAAAATGTTTTAGATAAACGTCTTCTTCTTTAATAATCGATGTCAAGTTTATTTTTTTGTTCCATTCAACCAATAAAGAAAAATAATCAAAAAATTGTTTGATTTGTTTTTCAGATAATTCAATACCTATTTTTTTTAATTCTTCAATAAAATTATTTTGAGTCATGATAATACTCCTTTTTAAGATAAACCATTATTAATGAAATATCTGCTGGATTCACACCACTTATTCTTAAAGCTTGTCCTATTGAAGTTGGTCTTATTTTGTTTAATTTTTGTTTTGCTTCACTTGCTAAATTATGAATTTTTTCATAATCTATATCATCTGGTATCTTTTTGTTATCTAAGTCGATCATTTTAAGAGCTTCTTCTTTTGCTTTTTTAATGTATCCTTCATATTTCACATTTACTTCAACTTGTTCAATTACATCTTCGCTATAATTTATTTGTACAAATGATTTTAATTTTTCTATTATAATTTCTGGCCTTTTTAATAAATTATATAAAGTTATTCCGTCTTTTAATGGTGTGGAATTGATATCTTTGAGTTTTTTATTTATCTCTTCTTTAGGAGTTATCTTTGTATTTTTTAAAAATTTAGTTAACTCTTCTATTTGCTCTAGTTTACTCATAAATATTTCGTATCTTTCTTTATCTATTAATCCTACTTTATAACCATATTCTCTAAGTCTAATATCTGCATTATCTGTTCTTAGCAATAATCTATATTCTGCTCTTGAAGTTAATAAACGATAAGGATCTATTACTCCTTTGGTAACTAAATCATCTATTAATACTCCAATATAAGCTTCGTTTCGTTTTAAGATTAAAGGTTCTTTATCTTCTAATTTTAAACAGGCATTTATTCCTGCAATTAAACCTTGACATGCTGCTTCTTCATATCCACTGGTTCCATTTATTTGACCTGCAGTAAACAAATTATTAATTACTTTAGTTTCTAAAGATAAATTTAATTGTGTTGGGTTTATTGCATCGTATTCAATAGCATAAGCATATTTTAATATTTTTGCGTTTTCTAATCCTGGTAAACTATGAACCATTTGCTCTTGTATATCATGTGGCATGCTTGTCGAAAAACCTTGTAAATATATATCATCATAAAACCTACTTTCTGGTTCTAAAAATAATTGATGTTTTTCTTTTTCACTGAATCTTGTTACTTTGTCTTCAATTGAAGGACAATACCTTGGACCAATTCCTTCTATGTCGTTTAATCCTCCATACATACTAGATTTGGTTAAATTTTTTCTAATTATTTCGTGGGTTTCAGAAGTAGTATAAATTAAATGGCAAGGAACTTGTTCATCTATATTATAAGAAGGTAATACATCGTGACTGAATCGCCTTAAAACGAAATCACCAAATTCTACTTTAGCTTTACTAAAGTCTATTGAATCCTTTGCTATCCTTGGTGGAGTTCCTGTTTTTAATCTTATTATATTAAATCCTAATTTTCTTAAATTATCGCTTAAATGAAGGGATGGCTTTTCACCAGCAGGACCTTCATTTTTTCGAGTATTTCCTACTAAAATACTTGCTTTTAAATATGTTCCGGTTGTTAAAATAACGACCTTGCTATATATTTTTGTTTCATCATTTAGTTTTACTCCTTCAATGGTATTGTTTTCTACTATTAAGTCCTCTACCATTGCTTCTAAAATAGTAAGATTTTCTTGAGATTTTAAAACATTTAACATTTCTTGGTGATAGATTACTTTATCTCCTTGGCATCTTAAAGCTTGAACTGCTGGACCTTTAGCACTGTTGAGCATTTTTATTTGAATTTGACTTTTATCGGCAATTCTACCCATTTCGCCACCCAATGCATCAATTTCCCTTACAACTATTCCTTTGGCACTTCCACCGATAGAAGGATTACAAGGCATGTCCGCTATATTTTTTATATTTCCTGTGATCAGCAAAGTTTTCTTTCCGATTCTAGCGCTTGCTAAAGAAGCCTCACATCCAGCATGTCCTCCACCGACAACAATTATGTCATATTTCAACTGTATCACTACTTTCCTAGACAAAATTGACTAAACAATTGGTCTATTAATTCATCTTGATATGTTTCCCCGATTATCTCTCCTAATATTTTCCATATTCTCTTAATATCTATTTCTAACATATCTACCATTTGATCTTGGTCTATTCCTATCTTTATTTCTTCTATTATTTCTAAACTTTGTTTTAAAAGTGCTATACTTCTAGCATTTGTTAAATACGTTAAATCTGAAGTTTCAATTTTATCTAAATTAAAGATTTTCTTTATCTCTTCTTTTAATTCTAATATTCCTTCATTATTAACTGTACTTATTTTAATAAATTTTAAATCTTTTAGTTTAGAAAAATCTATTTTTTCATCTAAATCACTTTTATTAACTAAAATTATATGATTTTTATCTTTTATTTGATTGATTATTTCTATATCATCAATCTTTATTTCTTCGTTATTATTCAATAAATATAAAATTAAATCAGCTTTATTTATTAAATCTAAACTTTTTTTAACACCGATACTCTCTACAAGATCATCTGTTTTTCTAATTCCTGCTGTATCAATTATATTTAATAATATACCGTCTAAATTTACTTTTCCTTCAACTATATCTCTTGTTGTACCTTCAATATCAGTTACTATAGCTTTATCTTCTTCTATTAATAAGTTTAAGAGGCTACTTTTTCCAACATTTGGTCTTCCTAAGATTACAGTGACAATTCCTTCTTTTATGATTTTTCCGTTTTCGCTATTTTTTATTATTTCTTTGATTGTTTCTTCGACTGTTTTAATTTTTTCTTTTATTTCTTTATTAGTTATTTCTAATATATCCTCATATTCTGGATAGTCTATATTTACTTCTATATTAGCAAGTAAGGTTAGCATTTCTCCTCTTAAATCCTTTATCATATCTGATACTTTTCCATCTACTTGATTTATTGCTAATTTACGAGCTTTCTCTGTTTTAGCATTTATCAGATCCATTACTCCTTCTGCTTCTATTAAATCTATTCTTCCGTTCAAAAAAGCTCTTTTAGTAAATTCTCCTGGTTCTGCTAATCTAGCCCCATTTCTTAATAATAATTCCAAAACTTTATTTGTTGTTGCAATTCCACCATGACAATTAATCTCTACAATATCTTCCTTTGTAAAGGTTTTAGGACTCTTCATTATTGAAATTAAAACCTCATCTATTATATTTTCGTTATCGATAACAAAATCATAATGAATAGTATGACTTTGTGCTTCAAGCAATCTTTTTTTCTTAGTAATACTATTTGCTATTTCAATTGCTTTATTGCCACTTATACGAATTATCGATATTGCACCTACTCCTAATGAAGTTGATATTGACGCTATTGTATCGTTCATACTCCACCTCTTCTTATTCCAAAATATTTATATATTTTTGATGGTTTTTTAAATATGTCTAATGAATCTATTTTATCAACAGCCGTTACTATCCACCCTTCTGTATGAACGGGAGGGATTATGTTTAATGGAAACATATGTCTTAAAATAGCATTTTCTATTTTTTTATTTAAAAGATGTTCAAAATGAAATTTTGAATTTTCTAAAGCTTCTTTAGAGTGAACAAAACCATGTTGTTTTAAAAAAGGTTTTTTTTCCTTACATAATTGCCAATCATTATAATAAAAATCATGTAAAAGTGCTGCGATTGCAACAGATTTATAATCTATATTCAGTCTTTTAGATATTTTATAACATTTTATTGACACTATTAAAGAATGGAGATAAACACTTTTATCTTCATGATGATTATAAGTTTTTCTTTTAAGAAACTCTTCATTATTAAGTATTTCTGAAACTATTTCATAGTATTCTCTATCAACACTTTCTAATAATTTTAAAATTTTGTTTTCTTCTGACAATATTACACTTCCCTTGGTTTATTTTACTCTATTATGACAGAAATAGTCAATAAAAAAGAGGTTAATCCTCTTTATATTTAATTACAACATATCTATCTGGAGATTCGCCGTAACTTTCTGATGTTAAATTTCCAAACTCTCCTACAATACTATGTACAAGTCTTCTATTATAAGAATTCATTGGATCTAGCTTTATTTCCATTTTGGTTCTTAAAACATCTTTAGCAATCTTTTTAATTTCGTACTCAAAATTTTTTTGTTTGCTGGCACGATAATTTGAAGCATCAACATTTATTCTTAAACGCATTTTTGTTCTTTTACTCAAAGAATGTGTCAGTAAAGTTTGAATTGCATCTAGGTTTTTACCATCTTTTCCAATTATAATTGAATTTTGCTCTGTTACTAATGTTATTTTATAACAATCGTTTAATAATCTTACTTCACTTTTAATTTCAATATTCATTTTTTCAGATAGTTCCTTAAAATAGTTTTTAATATATTCTATAATACTTGATTTTTTAATTATTTCTAAAATATATTTTTTACTTTTAAATAAACTTCCTTCTTCTTCTGTTTCTTTTATATAAATATCTTCAATTGTTAAATCATTTTCATTTAAAAATTTACTTATAGCTTCTTCTTTGTTTTTAGTTTCTAATCTTATTATTTCTAACATTTTCCTTACTCCTTTTTACTAATAGATTTTGGATTACGGTAAATCCGCTATTAAAAATCCAATATAAGGCTATTCCTGTTGAAATACTAAATGCTGTTATTGATATAAGAGCTGTCATTATATTAGTCATCATTTTCATTTGTTTTTCACTCTCTTCTCCTAAAGAAGATGTTGATGCGTTTAATTTAAATGAAAAATATGTCCCTCCAATTACAAATATAGCAAGTAATAAATATAAGTATTCTCCTCTTAATAAAGCGGTCATAGGACTTACCCCTAACTGAAAAGGTCCAAAAGTCCCTTCGAATATTAAAGGTGTTCTACTCATAGCTTCATAAAATGCAAAGAATAAAGGTATTTGAATAAAGGCAAATACACAACCCATAACTGGATTTATATTATATTTTTTATATATAATCATCATTTCTTGACTTTTTTTCATTTGTGAGTCTTGATCTGTTTTTCCTTTATATTTAGATTCTAATTTATCTAATTCTGGTTTTGCACTCTTCATATTTTCAGATTGAACTGCTGTTTTTTTTGTAATAGGCATCATTATAGTCCTTATTGCTAAAGTAATAAATATAATTGATAACCCATAATTGTTTAAAAGTTTTCCAATATTCAACAATAACCATGAAAGTGGTTTTACAAAAATTGATGTCCATAAACCTTCATATCCACCTGATGTTACTTTGAATTCTGTACAAGATACTAATTGATCGACATCCACTAGTTTGTCTATCTCAGCATCATACTTATTTTGTGTTAGTTCATGTTTTTCTAATTTTTTATTTAAAGACTCTAACTTCTTTTTATAAGTATCTCTATATGTTTCTAAAGTTTTTTCATTTTCAGGTTTACAAATTATATTTTCAGTTAAATTTTGTTCTGTTTCAGGTTGTTTTACAACTTTTTTATCACTATCATATAAAACCCTAGTACATCCTGATGTAATAAATAATAATATCAATAATAATATTATTTTTTTATTTTTCATTTTGTTCCTCCTTAAAAATATTTAAATTATTTAAACATTTAAATAATTCTTTTTCTATTTCGATAAATGATTTATTTAAAATATCTTTCCTTATAATTATAATACAATTGAA